>NZ_JBFAXX010000028.1:0-109772 GCF_040680995.1 Kitasatospora sp. NPDC051914 | reverse complement strand
AACCCCCGACGAGACCATCACGACAGCCCTTACCGCCTAGCCTGAAACCGGATCACCGAGTGGCCGTCGATACACCACTCCGGCGGACGTGACCCGCGCTGGAGATCATCATCGGGCTGGAGTGGCAGGACTGCCTCACATTCTCGGGCGGCGGCGATGTGGAGGTCATGCAGACCTCCGCTCAACACCTCGAACGGTCCCGTGCCAAGTACAACCCGGACATCGACAACGAAGCCGCCCAGGTGACCGCGGCCCTGTCGCTGCGCATCGTGCCTGTCACCGACCTCGTCGTCCGGCTGCAAGCAGCCGCCTCGAAGACCGAACCGGACTACGTGGTGACCGACGACGACGGGCAGGCGTTCGGCCCACTGTTCGGTGAGCATCTGGAGCCTCGCCACGGCGGTTGGCGCTGAACCCAACCGGCCGCCACTGCCATTCGCAGCGACGCCGGTATCCCGGCCACCACCTGACAACGTGTCGGGCAGACTCTCCGACGTGTCTGCCGACCTCGTTCCCGACGATCTCCGGGAGCGGATATCTCCGCTCCTCCAGCCCCGTGCTGCCCGACGCCATCGCCACCCCGGACGCCTGCCGATATCGGACCGCGTCGCACTGGCCGGCATCGTCTACGTGCTGCGCAAAGGCGTGGCCTGGCGCGATGTGCCCATCCAAGTAGTCGGCTGTGCAGGGGTGACCGCTTGGCATAAATTCCGGGACTGGACTGAGGCCGGCGTCTGGCTCCGCTTGCACGAGGTCCTTCTCGCCGAGCTGCGAGCGGTGGGTCTCCTTGAGACGGACGACTCGGCAATCGACGGCTCGCACGTCAGGGCGCTCAAAGGGGGATCACACCGGACCTTCGCCGGTCGACCGGGGCCCGCCGGGCAGCAAGCACCACCTGATCGATGACCGGCACGGCACCCCGCTCACCGTCACGCCGACCGGTGGCGACCGTCACGACGTCACCCGGCTCCCGCCACTCCTTGACGCGATCCCACCGATCCACGGCCTGCGCAGCCGGCCATGCAGGTACGTCAGTCCCAGGGATCGGTTCCCAGTTCCGCGGCGGCTTCCTCGTCGTCGTGCAGGAACCGCGGAGAGGTGTCTCCTCGCAAGCCCGAGTCGCTAATGGGCCATTCCTCGAACCGGTCGCACAGCAGCCCGACCAGGAATTCGGCCATCCCGAACGGGTACACCGTCCAGGCCGCGTGGCAGCGCGACCACACGGCCACCGGCCAGCGGTCCGGGTCGGGCTCTGCGGCGACCCAGCAGAGCACGTCCGCCGCATTCGTGTGGGCCCGGACGAGCATGTCCTCGAGGCGGTACAGCCCCTCCGGGGCAGGATCGTGCCAGTCGTCTGTTTCGGACACCATCTCAGGGGGGAGGGTGTCCACCCGGATGCCTTCCCACTCGGCCCGGCCCGTGGCCGGGCCGCGGACGACAACCATCTGCTCGATCGTGCCGCGCCCGAACGTCTCGATGAACCACCGGTAATCGGACGGGAGAGGCCTGCCGTAGACCGCCTCGGCCGCCTTCCAGTCGGCGGTGTCCCCGCAGGTCGGTCCGATGCACGACAGGATCTGCGCAAGCCCGCCCACGGCACCGGCTCCCCCGGCCTCGCTGCCGGCCGTCACGGCGTCGGTCCGGAAGGCGCATGCTCGCGCGCCGTTCCGCCCCTGGCCCTGACGGCCCGCGCGTCGAAACTCTCGTCCATGACCGGGCACAGTAGCCGGTGGCGCCCAAGGACGGCCGGGCCGGGGCCGGCGCCGCGGCGAGCTGCCGGACGCCGCTTCCCGGCCCCCGTTGCCCGTGGTCCCGTACGGGACGGGCCAGGCCCGCCGCTGCCACCAGACCGCCCGGGCGCGCAAGCCGGCGGGCGTTTTTGTGATATCCGCCGCGTTCGGGGCTTTTTGCAGGAAAAGTCTGGACTCCGGTGTCGCCGGAGGGATAGAAAACCCCAACCCCGTCGGTCAGTGCACCGACCAATGTCTGCAGGGACCCTCACGGTGCCGACCCCCGGCCGCACCGGGTACGTCCGCCCCCGGTGCGCCCTGCACGCCCACCGCCCCGCCCCTCCTGCCGAGGTGACACCGTGACAGCGATCAGCGATTGCCCGCGGGACGGCTCCGTCCCTGGGCACGTATCTCCGAGCCCACCCCGCGTCTGACCCTGCCGCCTTTCAGCTGCTGCCACCGCCGTGCCCGCCCGGCCCCTCGGGCGCCCGGGACGTCCGCCCGGGCAGCTCGTGCTGCCCGCAAACACCCCCCGGCCTTCCCGCGCAGCGCTGCCGTGTGTCCCGTTTCGCGCACCGTGCGCTGCGACCCGCCCCCGTTCGTGCGACCTGTCGCCCCCTTTGTGTCCCGGAGCCCCCATGCCCAAGCACGCCCGCCCGCGCCGCCTCCCGGCCGTTCTCCTGTCCGGCCGGTGGATCACCACCGCGGCCCTGGCGACCGCGGCCGTCGCCGTCACCACCGCCAACGCGGCCCCCGGCCACCCCGACGGCTCCGCTCAGGCCACCTCGGCCGGCAGCCGGACTCCGCAGCTCGAACCCACGGCCTGGAGCACTCCCCCGCCGGCTCACCGCACCGCTGCGACGAGCCGCACCACCGGCGCCGTCCCCACGCAGCGCACCGACTCCCCCACGCAGCGCACGGCCGTGCCCGTACAGCGCAGCACCGGCACCACGCACACGGCGGACCCCTCGCCGCACGCCGCGCGCCCGACCGCCGCGCCGACGAGGGCGGCCCGCCAGCGGACGGCCGACCGGGCGGGCACCGCCGGGCCCGGCACCACCGCCCGGAGCACGACCACGCCGACCCGGGCCGTACCCTCGACGGCACCGACCGCCTCCACCGCCTCGAACGCCACCGCCCGCACCCAGGCGGGAGCCCCCGGCAGCGCGCAGCCCACCGCGCCCTCCACCGCGGCGCCGAGCCCCCAGCCGGCCGCCGCCCCCACCACCCAGGCCACCGGCGACCTGGACGGCTGGATCAAGGAAGCGCTGGCCGTCATGGCCGAGCGCCACATTCCCGGCACCTACGACGGGATCCACCGCAACATCATGCGGGAGTCGTCCGGCAATCCGCGGGCCATCAACCTCACCGACTCCAACGCCGCCGCCGGACACCCCTCCAAGGGCCTCCTCCAGGTCATCGACCCCACCTTCCAGGCCTACCACGTGCCGGGCACCTCCACCGACATCTACGACCCGGTGGCCAACATCGCCGCCGCCTGCAACTACGCCGCCCACTTCTACGGCTCCATCGACAACGTCAACGGCCCCTACTGACCCCGGCAGCACGCCGGGCCACCGCCCGCGGCCGCCCCGGCCGGGGCGCAGCCGGCCCGGGCGGGGTGCGGGATTGACGGGGCGGCAGATAGCCTCGCCCGAATGACAGCCATGCTCAACGATTCCGTCCGGGCCCTGCTCGATGCGCCGGTACCCGCCGTCCTCGCCACCCTCAACCCGGACGGAAGCCCGCAGACGTCGGTGGTGTGGGTCGGCCGCGACGGTGACGACCTGCTCGTCTCCACGGCCGCCGGCCGGCGCAAGGAACGCAATCTGCGGCGTGATCCCCGCGCCAGCCTCACCGTGTACGACCCGGCCGACCCGCTGCGGTACGTGGAGATACGCGGCCTCGCCACCGTCACCGAAGACACCGGCCGCTCGCTCGCGGTCGCGCTCGCCGAACAGTACGAAGGCCCCGGCGCCGGCCAGGAGTACCTCGACCTGCCGACGGAGGTGCTCCGCGTCGTCGTCCGCATCAGCCCGACCAGGGTGGTCGGGACCGCCGCCGCCACCGCCTGACCGCTCGTCGTCGGGGCGTTGCTGCACGGGCGAGTTCGGGGGCGATCCCCCGCCGCTCCTGCGATCCCCCGCCGGTGCGGGCAGAGGGCCAGGACCCCTCTGCCCGCACGGGCGTCCGAGCGGGCCCGACATGGCGCTGGGCGCAACACAAGGGCACCTCCCGGGCCATCCGGGATGTCAGGGCCGGCGGCCCGTCAATACCCTGTCGATGGCCGGTCCGAGGAAGGCGCGCGTCAGGTCCGCCCGGCGGTCGATCCACTCCGGCATGGTGGGGGCCGGACAGCCGTACCGGCGCTGCCTGATGTCGTGCACCACCTCTGCCGGAGCGCCGAGTTCGGCCAGGACGTCCAACGCCTCCGACTTGGTGATCAGGCGCCCGCTCATCAGCGTCGTCGCCTCCCGCGCCAGAGTGAGCAGGCCGAGGTCGACCCGGATGTCCTGACGCCACCGCTCGGCGTGGTCGAGGGCCGGCCGCCAGTAGGTCCTCAAGTCGTCGGCGACGAAGCCGGCGAGCTGTCGGTCGGTGACACGCGGCACCAAGCCTGCAGGCGCAGGCCCGTACAGCACCGCCCCGAACCGGTGCAGTTCGCGGCGGGTCGCCGCGGTGACCGGGCGGTACATCAACTCCCCGTGGGCCCACGGGAGATGCCGTACCGCAAAACCGTCCCACTCCCCCGCGGCGACATAGCTGCAGTGCAACTTCGACGCCAGCGGAATCCCCGCCGCCAGGGCCTCGTGCACCCGGACGAGCTGCTCCTCCTCGGCCGGCGAGCAGCGGCCCTCCACCACAGCGATCAGGTCGAGGTCGCTTCGGCCCGGCCGGTAGTCGCCCCCGGCCGGCGAACCGTGCACCCACACCGCCACCAGCCACGGCACCGGCCGCAGGAGACCCACGAAACGCTCGAGGAGCTCACGCGTCACATCGTCCGCCATCGGAACCACAACGGCATCCTCCCCCGCCATCCGCCACGAAATGCGAAACCCCGGAGGACCCGGCCGGCACCCGGCACCGGTGGCGACCCGCCGGGCATGCACTTCGCGGACGCCGACCGCCACAGCCCCGATCCCACCGGCCCGGGCCGGCCGACACGGCGCGGCCCGGCTGCCGGCGACGGGACGGCACGACCGGGATCCTGACCATGACGACCGGCGACACCCGAAAGACCGACCCGCGTCTCAGCACCCCGACGCGGCCGACGGACAATGGCCGAGGCCACAGGCCGGCCGCACCGGCCGCGCCGATCGACGGAAAGGCAGAGAACGGATGACCCTCGAGGAAGGCCGACGCGTCCGGCTGACGGAAGACCTCGCGATCGGCGAGGCGGTCGCCGGACAGCCCGCAGCCGTCGTCGGACTCCTCTCCCTGGGGGCCGGGATCGAGGGCACCGTCGAACGGGTGGACGGGGAGCTCCCGGAAAGCCACGAGGTCCGCGAGTACCAGCGGCTCAGAGCACTGTTCGAGGACTACGGACACACCATGCCGGAAGCCAGCCGGAAACGGCTCGAAGCCGAGATCGCCGCACTCGAACCGGAATGGGCCGCCCACCGGGAACGGGGCAACCGGGTGACGGTCCGGGTCCGCTGGGACAACGGCCTCGTCCTCGACGGGGCGCACCAGGACATCCTCACCCCGCTGTGAAACAACCGGCCGGCGCCGGGCCCGGCCCGGTGTGCTGCCCGGCGGTCAGCGGAACCGGTGCAGGTTCTCGCCGAGGAAGGCCTCCAGGGTGCGCGGGGCGCGCCCGGCGAGGCGGCGGAAGGTGTCGTCCGGTGTCTCCCTGCGGACCACCGCGAGCTGCTGGATCTCCACCACGTGGGTGGCCAGCCAGCCCGGCATCCCGGCCCGGCCGACCAGGTGGGCGTGCAGCTCGGACGGACCCGGATCGAGGTAGCGGATCGGCCGGCCGAGCAACCCACCCAACAACGTGGTGAGTTCCGGGTAGCTGTAGGCCCGCCCGCCGGTGAGCGGGTACGTGCCGCCGGCCAGCTCCGGGCGGGTGAGGACCGGACGGCGCCGAAGTGCGGTGCCGAGGGCAGCGGTCACCAGGGCGGAGGTGCCGCCGATGGTGGTGAGCGCCGCGGCCACCAGGTGCGGCTGCCGGGTGACGGCCCCGCCGAGACCGGCCGTCACGGCGGGCATGGCGTAGGCGGCCAGGACCTCGCGCCACAGGGCGAAGCGCCCAGGGGCGCCGCGGGCCTTCTTGCTCATGGAGTGTCCTTTCGACTGGTCGATCAGGTGATTAGGAACCTAACTATTTATGCTTAGGTACCTAACTACTGGGTGTGAAAGAGAGGCGGACCGTCTGGCGGCCCGCCCCAGTGGGGTCAGTCCCCGGTGAGTGCGTCGATGCCCGCGACCACCCGGGCCAGCAGGTCGAGGAAGGTGGTGCGCTCCTCGGGAGAAAGCCCGCCGACCAGCGCCTGCATCCTGGTGAAATGCTCGGGCGCCAGGTCGCGCAGCTTGTCGGCGCCGCGCGCGGTGAGGATCACCACGTTGCCGCGCCCGTCCTCGGCGGACGGCCGGCGGGCCACCAGGCCCTCCCGCTCCAGGCCGTCGACCAGGCCCGTCACGGTCGCCCGGGAGACGCCGAGGCTCGCCGCGAGCTGGGAGGGCGACTTCTCGCCGCCGTGATCCTCCAGGTCGGCCAGCAGCCGGTAGCGGCCGGTCGAGAGGCCGAAGCGACCGAAGTGCACCTCGCCTGCCTGACCGATCCGGGCACCGGCCGCCATCAGCCGCGCCGCGACCAGGACCGCCCGCGGATCGGCCGTCAGGCCGTAGCGGGCGATCTGGCGGCGCGCCTGGTCGAGAGTGGGGGCGCCGAGGCCCGTATCGGGATGCTGGGTCACGAGAAGTAATATGGCACCTAATCAGATTCTCGGTCAAGCAGCGTCGATGGCACCCGGACGGCGTGGCGGCCGACCCGCACATGCCCCACCGTCCCCGGAGCCGGCTCAAGCGCTGCACCCTCCTTGAGAACGGCCTCGGCGGAGCGTCCGTCATCCGGCCGTCTCCGACGACGACCGCCGGGGACGCAACATTTCCGGCACCCCGCCACGTGTAGAAGTCGACGCGGGGCACCACCGCCCCTGGCCACTCGGCACGGACGACGGGACCAGGGGGCCGGGCACGGATGTCGCCGGAGCGCGAGAAGTTGTTCGAGCAGTTCGCCGCAGCCCGCTACGGGGCGCTGCGCCGCACCGCCTACCTGCCGGCCGGGTACACCGGGGTGCTGGACGGCGCGGCCCGACCGGATTCCGGCTGGTCCGCGCCAACGGCGGGTACACGGCGGTGGGCCACGCTCATGGGTAACCCGCTGACGCCGGGCAGCCGCGTGCCATCGCCCTGCGAGCCGCAGGACGGCCGGCGGGTCTACGCGAGCGACTGCGTGCCCCGGACACTGCCGGACGGCTCCACCGGCTGGCTGTACCGGTCCACCTCCTACCCGGGCACCCGGTTCATCCTCGCCACCCCGCAGGGCCGGATCGCCGGACTGGGAACGCTGCCCACGGCCACCCCGCCGCAGGGCGAGGGCGGGGAGCCGCAGGAATCCAAGGCCATGACACCCGAGGAACTCGAGGCCCTGGTCTCCGCCCCGGACGTACTGGCCGCGCTGAAGGCCGTCCTGCTCGACGCACCGGGATAACAACCTCACCGAGGCCACGCATCGGGGCCGGCCGGCGGGTCGTACACCTATCCCCCGGCCGCTGATGGCGGCCGGGGCTCCGGATGTTCGTGATACGGGTACTCCGGACCGCTACGGATGTCCCGTCAGATCCGGTCCTGGTCAGCGTTTTCCGGTGGCGACCGGCGTCCGGGACCACGGCGAGATCGGTGCGGACGGCCGGAACGGGACGACCCTCCGCGGCTACGGCACCAGGCGGGCCACCCCGGCTGCCCGGTGCATCACCGCCTCCAGCGGACCACGGGCGAACCGCGCCGTCCACAGCCCGGCCGCCGCCAGCGCCCCGGCGACGAACGCGGCGAACAGCGGCAGCGGCGGCCCCGGATCCAGCTCGATCCCGAACAGCACGACCACCACGATGTGCCCCACGTACGCCGTCAGCGACAGCCGCCCCACCGCCGCCACTGCCGCCACCGCGGCCGCGCCGGCACCCGCCGCGGCCGGACGGGCGGTCAGCTCCGAGCAGCCGGCGACCACCAGCAGCGCGAACCCCAGGGCGCCCAGCACCTCGAAGCTCGTCCCGGTGTGCGGCGCTGCGCCCAGCAGGCCGGCCGGATCACCGAGGCCGACCGCGCCCGCCCCCTCCTCCGGCACCTCCACACCCAGCAGCCGCACCGCGAGCCGGGAACCCCCGTACCCGAGCACCAGCAACCCGGCCCCGACCCTCGCGGCCCACCGCCGGACGGCCGGCCCGGACGGGTCGAGGCGCGCCAGGGCCATCCCCGCGAGCACGAACGGCATCCAAGTGGCGGCCGGATAGGCCCCGGTGAGCAGCGGTTCTGCGAGGCGCCGAGGAAGGACGTCGGCTGCCCCGGCCGCGCGCAGTGCGTACGAGAGCTGGGGTGCCAGCAACGCCCAGGCCGCGGCAAGGCCGGCCAGCGGCGCGGCGGGCAGGCGGAGCAATGGCAGGGCGAGCAGGAAGTACGCGCCGTACGCGGCGAGGATGAGGCTGACGGGCGGGTCGAGCGCGTCGAGGGCGGTACCCAGCAGGATCAGCAGCGCGGCGCGGACGGCGATCCCGGCGGCCGTCCGGCGGGCGTCCTGCCCGGTCCCCGGACGGCGGCCGGCGAGCAGCACCAGCGAACAGCCGCGAGCACCGCGAACAGCGCGGATGCCCGCCCGTGGGCGAGGCGCATGGCGGCGCCGACCGGGCCTCCGACCTCCGGGTCGGGTCCGAGGTGTGCGGCGAACATCCCGAACACCGCGAGGCCCCGGGCCAGATCCAGTCCGACCAGGCGACCGGGGCGCGACCTCGAATGCTTCGGGCGGCTCTCGGAGGCGGTCGCGGCCTCGGCGGTTTCTGACATGCCGTCCACTCTGCCGGGCCCAACCCCCGTACTGCATCGGGCGGCCGGGCGACGACACGACCCGCCGACCGGCGGGGTCGGCAGCCGGCGTCTCCTCAGCAGGAGCAAGGGTGTCGAAAGGGCCGGGCCTTGCCCAGACCGCCAAGGTCACGTAAGTTCACCGGATGTGAACACCGGATCGGCGCTACGCCACACACGGATCGGCCACCCGGTGGAGGACTGATCGCATGCCGGGTGCGGACCAGGCACCCCGGCCCTCCACGCGGACCTCCCACCGCTCGCGCACCACGAGTCCCTTCTCCGTGCCGAGCAACAGCGAGGTCAGCCACATGGCAGTCACGTTCAACCACACCATCATCGCCGCCAAGGACCGCACCGAGTCGGCCCGGTTCTTCCGAGAACTGCTGGACGTCCCGGAAGCACCGTCCTGGGGTCCCTTCACCAACATCCAGCTCGACGACGGCGTGCTGCTCCAGTTCGCCGAACCGCCGGTGGAGATCCAGATGCAGCACTACGCGTTCCTGGTCGACGACGAGCTGTTCGACCGGGCGTACCGGCGGCTGTGCGACCGCGGCATCGAGCACTGGGCCGATCCGCAGATGCGGCGCCCCGGTGAGGTCAACAACGAACACGGCGGTCGGGGGGTCTACTTCAAGGATCCCGCCGGCCACGCGATCGAACTGATCACCCGGCCGTACCTTTAGCGCGGGAGTGTCTGGTCGGGCGACCGCCCCGCGGCACCCGACCGGGCAACCGCCCCGCGGCGGGCCCGTGCGCCACGACGGGCCCGGCCGGAAGCCCGAGAGCCGGCCCGGCTCACCAGCGCAGCGGCATCACCCCGGCACTCGCCCCGCTGGCCAGGCCGAACAGGGCCAGCTCACTGCCCGGGCGGAGACGGCCCTGCCGGGCGGCGAGGGCGAGTCGGAGGGGCAGTGTCGCGGCGGCGGTGTTGCCGGCGCGGGCGAAGGTGGGAACGATCCGGGCGGGGTCGATGCCGCACCGCTCGCAGAAGGTGCGGACGAACGGAACGGACGGCTGGTGGACACAGACGAGGTCCAGGGTGTCGGGGTCGGCCTGCTGTTCCTTCAGCCATTGGCGGGCCTGCTCGTCCAGGCCGAGGAAGGAGGCCAGCAGGCGTTCGGAGTCGACGTGGAGCCCTTGGGGCCTGCCCGGGGCGTGGCCGCGGTCGAACAGGGAGCGCCGGGCTGTACCGCCGCAGCCGTTCCTCGATCTCGCCCGCGCTCCGGCGGCCGTCCGGCAGGTGGACGACGGCCCGGGCGATGCGGGCGTGGGGGCTCATGAGGTGCCCTCGTCGGCGGCCGCGCGCACGGTGGTGGCAGCCTGCGCCGTGGTGGCGGCCCGCACTGCGGCGGCGGCCCGCGGCAGACCGGCGGCGGCGTGCTTGACGAGGTCGGTCAGGCGCAGCGGCAGGACGGTGTGCAGGGGGACGAGCAGTCTCGCGTCGTGCCCGACGACGCAGCGCGGCCGGGGCCGGCGGGCGGACAGGCAGTGCTCGATGGTCCCGGCCACCGGTTCCGGGCCCGGTACGTAGCGGTTGACGTTGCTGAACAGCCTGGTGGAGCGGTCGTACCCGAGGCCCGGTCCGCGTCCGGGCCCGGGTCCGGCGCCACCCGCACGGGCCCGGGCCAGGTCGTCCACGGCCCGGTCGAGCATCGCGGTGGCGAACGCGCCGGGTTCGACCAGGCACACCTTGACCCCGAGGTGGGCCGTCTCGATGCGCAGGCAGTGGGTGAGGGCGCTGAGGGCGTGCTTGCCGGCGCTGTACCAGCCGCCCATGGGCCAGGGCACCCGCCCGAGCCCCGAGGAGACGTTGACGATCCGTCCGGTGCCGCGTTCGGCCATGCCCGGCAGGGTCAGGCGGCACAGGCGCATGACGCCGACGAGGTTGACCTCCAGCACGTGGCGGGCCTGTTCGTCGTCGACGTCCCGCAGGGCTCCTGCCTGGGGTACGCCGGCGTTGTTCACCAGCGCCCACGGTCCGCCCCCGGTCATCTCCTCGACCTGCGCCACGGCCTGCCGGCAGGAGTCCGCGTCGGCGACGTCCAGGACCACCGCACGCAGGTCGATGCCGCTCGCCGCGGCCCGGCCCACCAGGTCGTCCGCCTTGGCCCGGGTGCGTGCCGTGCCGATCACGTCCCAGCCGCGCGCGGCCAGCCGGACGGCCGTCGCCCGGCCGATCCCGCCCGTCGCCCCGGTGATCACCACACTGCGGCCGCCGCCGTGCCCGCTGCCCGCTGCCGTTCCCATTGCGCAACCCCGTCCCTCGCCGCCACGGCCTCTTCCCGGCTCCGGACGATCAACGATCCGGGGGCAGGGGGGTTGCGGGCGGACCGGTGTCGACGCGCCCCCGAGCGGCATCGAGGTCGGGGGCGACGGGACCAACGAGGTCGGGACGGCCCCGAGACCGCCGGGGCCGGTGTGAGCGGTTCGCGGACTCTCGGCCTCGAAGCGGACGGCGTCACGGCCGGGCGGGCAGGGCGGCGGACGGGCAGACTGCAGACAGGCACCGTCGGATGCGGCGCAGCCCGGGTGCAGCACGGCCCGGCCGCGCGGGGGACGGCCGGGCCGGTCGTCCGAGGAGGTCCGGCTCCGCACCGGCGTCCTGTCGGCAGAAGTTCACCCACATCGCGCAATCCGGTTCCGGCGGCCGGCCGGGCCGTCGCCCCGCCGGCAGCGGTCTGAAGGAGGAGCTGTGAACACGAGCACGGACCAGGGCGGGTTGGACGGTGCGGTGGTCGCGGTGGCGGGTGCCGCCGGCCCCGCGGGCCGGGCGGCGCTCATGCGGCTCGCCGAGGGGGGCGCCACGGTCGTCGCCTCCGACGCCGACGCGGGCCGCCTCGCGGAGGCGGTGGACGCCGCCCGCTACGCGCACCACGGCGCCACCGTGACCGGGGACACCGTCGACCTGCTCGACCTGGACGCGACCCGCGCATGGGCGGACCGCACCGAGAGGGAGTTCGGCCGCATCGACGGCCTCGTCCACCTCGTCGGCGGCTGGCGCGGCTCCGCCACCTTCGCCGAGACCGACCTCGGCGACTGGAACGTGCTGGAGGACCTGCTGGTGCGGACCGTCCAGCACACCTCCCTCGCCTTCGAAGGCGGACTCGGCCGCAGTGGGAAGGGCCGGTACGTCCTGATCAGCGCCGAGGGCGCCAGTCGGCCCACCGCCGGAAACGCCGCCTACGCCGCCGCGAAGGCCGCCGCCGAGGCCTGGACGCTCGCGCTCGCCGACGCCTTCCGCAAGGCGGGCGGAGACGGTGAGCCGCCGGCCGCGGCCACCATCCTGGTGGTCAAGGCGCTGGTGCACGACGCCATGCGGGCCGAACGCCCGAACGCGAGGTTCGCGGGCTTCACCGACGTGGAGGAGCTTGCGGAGGCGATCGCCGGCCTCTGGGACCGGCCCGCGCAGGAGGTGAACGCCGCCCGGCTGTGGCTGGCCGCCCAGCCCACACCCTGACCGGCCCCGGTCCGCCCACCGACGCGCCTCGGCGGCCCGGCCTCCCCACTCCGTCCGTCGCCCCGGGCGCCTCGGTCCGCACACCGGCATTCGATTTCGCCCGGCACGCAGGCGGCGCGGTGCCGGAAGCCGGGATGCCGGCCGCGGCCACCGCTCGGCGTGCTCGCGCCGCGCCGGTTCCTCCTCGACCGTCTCGGCACCGGACACCGATCCACCGGACGCCCGGGACGTGCTCGCCGGTCAGCGGCACCGAGGCCCGGCGCCTCACCCGCGCCCGCGACCGGTTGCCCCCGATGCGGCGGGGTCCGAGCGGAGCCCTGGGCCAAAGGCCTGAACCCGGTGGCCCGGGGAGATGACATGCCGTCAATCACCGACATCCGAAAATAGGTTGAATGCGACCCATTCGGGTCGATCGGTGATCGAGCGGACACCTGAGGAGTGATCATGACGGTAGAACCGACCGCGACGACGGCCGGAGCGGCCATGACCCTGGCTGCGATCGCGGCGACCGGGGCGACCCCGCGTCCGTCCGGGGAGACCCTGTCGGCGCAGCGGCAGCGCATCGCCACCGGCATCACCCGGCAACTCTCCGACCCCTCGCTGGCGACGAAGGGCACCTGGGAGCTGTCCTGGCTCGCACTGAGCCCGGACAACGCGAACATGGCGTACATCGCCAAGGACAACTCCGGTTCGAACGAGTTCGCCGTGGTCGTCCGCGGGACCGTCGCCAACGCGATCGACACCCTCGAGGACCTCGACGTCGGCACGGTGGTCCCGTTCACCGTCGGCGGGTCGGCGCCGGTCTCCGTCTCGAAGGGCGCCATGGCGGCGTTCACCCAGGTCGCCGGCATGACCGACGAGTCCTCGGGCGCCAACCTCGTGCAGGCGCTCGCCCGGCTCCTCGCGGGCGCACCCCCGCGTCCCGCGGTCAACGTGATCGGCCACAGCCTGGGCGGCTGCATCTCCACCATGCTGGCGCTGTACCTGCGGGCCCAGCCCTGGAGCGGTGTTTCGCCGCAGTTCGGGGTGATCACCTTCGCCGCCCCCACCGCCGGCCTGAAGGACTTCGCCGACCTCTTCGACTCCGTGCCGTGGAGCGTGAACGAGGGGTACGTCAACGACTACGACATGGTGCCGCTGGCCTGGGCCGCCCTCGACACCGCCAAGAAGTGGTACCCCGCCGTCCACGGACCGGTCGCGCCCGCCGACGTCAAGGACGTCCTCATCCCGGAGATCGAGGCCCTGACCGGTCCCAACACCTACGTCCAGCCGGACAACGCCCTCCACCTGAACCCCGACTACGACACCTACGACCACGACGTGGTCAAGAGCTCGACCGAGGACTTCCTGGCCCAGGTCGCCTACCAGCACGCCAACGACACCTACCTGGGCCTGCTGCAGGCACCCCTCGTGCCCGCCGGGCCGGTGGTGACCGGCGTCAGCCCCAGCACGGGAGGCGCGGGCGCGCAGATCACCATCACCGGCAGCGGCTTCGGCCCGGACAGCGTGGTCGACTTCGGCCCTGTCCCCTGCGTGAACCCCACCGTTGCCGGCAGCACCCGGATCACCGTGACCGCACCTGACGGGGTCGGCGTCGTCGACGTCCGTGTCACCGGGAACCTCGGCACCTCCCCGGCCGTCGCCACCGGCCAGTTCGCCTACGGCGGGCCGGAGCCCGTCCTGGTCACCGGTATCACCCCGGACACCGGGAAGACGGGCACCAAGGTCACCATCACCGGCACGGGCTTCGCCGCCAACCCCACCGTGTACTTCGGGAAGAACCCCGCAACGTGCGCGTACGTCTCGCCGACCCAGATCACCGCGACGGCGCCGTCCTCGGGCACGCCCTTCGGCAAGACCGTCGACGTCAGGGTCCTGGTCAACGGTTACCTCTCCCCCACCGGCCCGGCCGACGAGTTCACCTACCCCGGCTGACACCCGGCCGATCCGCCACCCGCCCGGCCGAACAGCCACCGGACTGCCCGCAGGACGGGGCGGTCGGCCGGGCCGGGCGGCGGCACGCTCCCTCCTGCCCGATGGCGGGCAGGAGGGAGCGTGCCCGGACGCCGCGGGCCCGGCAGGATCCGTAAGACACGCCCGGGTGTTCTCGGCGGCGGACGGCCGATCGGTGCGACGGTGGCTCAGCCGCGGGTGAAGGTCCCGAGGCCGTCGTGGTTGAACTGCTCGACCACCACGGTGGAGGCCCGTCCGTCGGGGCCCACGGTGAATGTGACGCCGGAGAGGCCGACCGCGTTCTCGCCCCGGGTCTGGAAGCTGAAGACGTCGCCGGCGTAGTGCCGGAGCGGGAACTGCAGGTTGTCCGGGCCCAGGCCCATCACCAGGCCTCCGTTCCGGGCGGTCACGGTCAGCGGTCCGTAGTAGTTGTTCCTGTACGTCCCGACGTAGGCCGCGTCCGGCTCGGCCGGGGCTGCGCCGGTCGGCGGCTTGCCGTAGTCGGTCGGCGAGACGCCGACCAGTGCGGCGGCGGGGACGACCTTGCCGAGGAAGCCGAGCCAGTCGACGGTCTCCCGGCCCTCCTGGGCGAAGTCGAAGAACGCCTCGGCCACCGCCTCCGGGACCCCGATCGGCTGACCGTTGGTCAGGACGACGATCCCGAGCTGCTCGGAGGGCAGCAGGGTCACCACGGTCGCCGCGCCCAGTTCGAAGGCGCCGGAGTGGTTCAGCCGGAGCCGGCCGTGGGAGTCCTGGTTGACGTTCCAGCCGAGGCCGTAGAAGCCGGCGTTGCCCGCGGGCGCCTTCGGCGGGTTGGAGACGATGTGCGGCACCCGGGTCTCGTTCAGGCCCGCCGCGTCGACGATTCGCCGGCCCTCGAACGTGCCGTCGGCGAGTTGCAGGCGCATCCACCGGGCGAGGTCCTGCACGGTGGAGCTCACCCCGCCGGCCGGGGACTGCCCATCCGGGTTCTCGGTGGTGCTGACCTGCCAGCCGGTGTCGGTCCGGACGTGCGGCACCGCCTTGTTCGCCGCGCTGTCGTAGGCGGAGCGCAGCGAGCTCGTGGAAGTCATCCCCAGCGGCTTGTAGAGGACGTCCGCCGCCAGGTCCTCCCAGGCCACCCCCTTGGCCTTGGCCACGGCCACCGCCGCCTCGGTCAGGCCGTAGTTGGTGTAGGCGTAGCTCGCGCGGAACGGTGCGAGCGTGTGGTCCCGCAGGTGCTGCAGGATGTACTCGCGTTGGTAGCCGAGGTCCTCCAGCAGGTCGCCGGCGTGGTCCGGCAGGCCGCTGCGGTGCGAGAAGAGATCGGCGATGGTCACGTGGCTGCTGACCCAGGGGTCGGCCAGTGCGAAGCCGGGGTCGTGGACGGTGACGGGGTCGTCCCACTTCACCGCCTTCTGGCCGACCACGCCGGCGACCACGGTCGAGGCGATCGGCTTGGAGACCGAGGCGAGCTGGAACACGGTGTCCGGGGTCACGGTCTCCGGCTTGCCGAGCTGGCGGACGCCGAAGCCCTTGGCGTGGACGACCTTGTCCCGGTACACGACGGCGAGGGCCAGCCCCGGGACGCCCGTCTTCGCCAGGGCGTTCTGCGCGTAGCCGTCGATCCGGGCCACGGCCGAGGCCACCTGTTCCTCCGTCAGCCGGGGCGGCGGCTGCAGCGGCGGTGCGGTGGCCGGGGCGGACGAGGGGCTCGGCGAGGGGGTGGCCGTGGAATCGCCGGACCCGGAGGTGCACCCCGCGAGCAGCGGGCCGCTCAGCAGCAGGCCGGCCATCAGCGGCGCGGCGACGCGCAGGCCGGGCCGGGCGACGGTCCGGCCCGGCCCCGGAGCGGTGCTCCGGGCTGCACCGTGACGATGCATCAACGTCCTCCCTCGTCCGGGGCGGGGCGCGGCCCGATCCAACGGCGCCGCCGTCCGCCTCAGGGCGCGAGTATTCGACAGCCCGGGACGGCCCCGGGGGCCGCCGCGCGCCTCACCCTGCGCATTCCACCCGTCCGGCGGCGCCTGCGGCCCGAGCGGTACGGCCGGGGCCGGTGCGGGGTGGTCATGCCGTCGCTGAACCGACCCGGACCGGGTCCCCGTCACGGGTTCCCGGCTCCGGGGTTCACCACCTGGACCGTGTCGCCGACCCTCGCCTGCTCGAAGTACCAGCGGGCGTCCTCCGAACTCAGCCCGATCTGCCCGAAGGTGCGGTTGTCCCTGCCGAGGACGGACGGTCCGTACCAGGGCATGGCGCAGATGTACGTGACATAGCCGTCCCGGGCGACCAGCCGGACGCACCAGGACAGGGTCAGGTTGTACTCCCCCTCTCCGGCCGCCGGCGCCAGGGTCGGCCCCGTGCTGGAGTTCACGTGGAACGAGGCCAGCTTCTCGGCGACGGTCATCGCACCGGGCCGGGTGGGGTGGTCGGGCCGGCCGGCCGTCGCGGGCAGGACCTTGAGCACGGTCGTGCCGTCCTGGACCCGGACGGTGTGCGCGGCGACGTCCACCGTGGTCAGCACGCTCCTCGACGAGGGGGGTGCGGTCGGGCTCGGCGCGGGTGCCGGCCCGCTCGCCGCCGGTGCGGCGGGCCCTTGCCGGATCTCCGGGCGGGAGGCGGCCGAGCCCAGCAGTCCGATCGCACAGACCGCTGCCACCGCCGCGAGCGCCGCCGCCCGTCGCCTGCGCCGTCGGCGCGCACCCCGGCGGCGAACGGTGTCGTAGGGCAGCGGCAGTGCCGCGGGGGCCTGCGCCGTCAGCTCGCGCAGTGCCGACCCGATCATGTCCTCGTGTCCGCCACCCACAATGTCCTCCGGCTCAGGCACAGTTGTCCGTCCTCTCGGAGTGCCGTGGAGTGCTCCCGGCATCCGGTTCGTCGCGGAGGTGTTCCGCGAGTGCGGCGCGGCCGCGGGAGAGGCGCGCCTTGATCGTGCCGACCGCTGTCCCGGCCTCGTCCGCTATCTGCTGGACGCTCAGGTCGCACAGGTGGAACAGCACGATCGCCTGCCGCTGCACCGCCGGCAGCTTGCGCAGGGCTGCGACCAGCGCGGTGTGTTCGGGCCCGGGCCCGGGGGTGTCCTCCGGGACGGCGTGCCCGAGTTCGAGCACCCGGCCGCGGCGGGCCCGGCGCCACCGGCTGACGGCCAGTCGCCAGGCGACCGTGCGTATCCACGCCTCGGGTGTGCCCTCGTCGGACGACAGCCGTGCGCGTCTGTCCCAGCCCCGCACGAAGGCCTCCTGGACCACGTCCTGGGCCTCGCTGAAATCCCCCGTCATGGCGTACAACTGCCGTACCAGTAGGGAGAACGAGGACCGGTAGAACGCGCTGTACTCCTCGTCGGTCATCCCGTGTGCCGCTCCGTCTCCTCGATCCGATGCCGGTGCATCCACCGTCGCCACGCACGGGACGGCGGACGGGTTGCGTCCATGTGCCGATCACGCCTGTGATCGTGATCACCGGGCGGGAACCCCCGGCCCGTCGTGCGTACTGCAACCTTTCCGTGCGGCGGCGCGTTGATCACTGCGGGGCCGGCCGCAGGGGCCGGCACAGGAGGGGGAACGACATGCGACGGTGGACCACCGCGCTGGCTGCCGTGATGCTCGCCACGGGGGTTGCGGCGACCGCGGTTCCGACGGCCTCGGCCGTCACCACGAGTACTGCCTGCCCGGGCGGCTGGGGCAGTCTGGACCGGCAGGACACGACCGTCCCGTACCAGCCGCAGGCGCTGGCGAACATCCGCACCGGCGCCCAGGAGTGCTTCGACCGCCTGGTGGTGGACGTCCCGGGCACCTCGGCGGCCAACCCGCTCGCCCACCGCGTGCACTACACGGACGACAACGCCGTCCACCAGTCCGGCTCCGGCACCCCGATCCCGGTGCGCGGCGGCGCCGTGCTGGAGGTCGTGGTCGGCGCGACCGCCTACGACCCGGCCACCTGGCAGGCGGTCTACCCGGCCCGGTCGGGCGACCCGCTGCCGGGCGTCGACCTGACCGGTTACCGCACCTTCGTGGACACCCGTTTCGCCGGCAGCTTCGAGGGCGAGTCCCAGTTCGGCGTCGGCGTCCGGGCGCGCCTGCCGTTCCGGGTCTTCCAGCTCGACAACCGGCTCGTCATCGACGTCGCCCACAGTTGGGGCACCACCGCCTAATGGGACTTGCCGAGTCGTAGAGACTCGGTGCTGTAGCCGCCAGCAGGTGAGCACTCTCACCGCCGGAACCACTGCGAGTTCTGGGGTCAGACCGTGCCCCTGCTGGTCGGCCGGAAGGCCATGACCGCTGATGGGGTGGCGTGCCCGCCGAACAAGGCGTGAGCACTGGATCCATTAGGCCGCGCGCCGTGTCTTCCGCGGGCTGCACGACCGGCAAGTACACGATGGGGAGGAAGAGTTGCTGCTGATCGGCGACGACTGGGCCGAGGACCACCACGACATCGAGGTCCAGGACCCGACCGGCCGGAAGCTGGCGGCCGCGAGGCTGTCCGAGGGGGCGGAGGGCATCGCCAAGCTCCACGAGTTCGTGGCCAAGCACGCCGGCGAGGACCCCGACCCGGCCGATGTGATCGTCGGGATCGAGACGGACCGCGGAACCTGGGTGCAGGCTCTGCTCGCCGCCGGCTACCAGGTCTACGCGATCAACCCCCGGCAGGTCGCGCGGTTCAAGGAGCGGTACGGCACCTCCGGCGCCAAGAGCGACAAGGGCGATGCCCACGCGCTGGCCGACATGGTCCGCATCGACCGCGACCAACTGCGGCCCGACGCGCAGCACGAACCCGTCCAGGCGGTCGCCGCCCGATGGGGGTTCGCCAGCGCCACCGTCTTCAGCCGCGCCTTCCGCACGGCCTTCGGCACCACCCCCACCGAGTACCGCCGCCAGGCCCTCGAGAGCCGCGCCGCACGCACCGGACACGCTGCGGGGGTTGATGGTGCTGCACGCAACGTCGAGAAGCCCTGCACGCCGTGCACACCGCCACCGCAGGCCCGTACCTAGGCTCGGTGCAGCCGGTCGGCGCCGCAGGGCCTTCGCCGCAGGTTCGGCCCGGCCGACCGGCTTTCCACATGAGGAGGTACTCGGGTGTTCACACCTCGGTCGTCGTCCCGCCGGGACTCGGTCTGGGAGTTCTGCGGAGCGCAGGTGGCGGAAGCCGCGCCCGCCCCGGCCCGGAGGCCCGCCGCCACCGGTGCTTGAATCTCCTTCCCGGGCCGGCCCGTCCGCCGATCGCGGCGGGTCGGGTCGGCCGGAGATTCCCGTCCCGGCGGCGCGGGCCCGGCGGAAGGTGGGAGGCTGACGGCATGAAGTACATGGTGCTGATGTACGCCGATCGCGCAGCAACGGCGGCGATGTCCGCCGCGGAACGGGCTGACGTCTTCCGCAGGCACGAGGAACTCCACCGGGACCTGGCGGGCACCGGTGAGCTGCTGAACGGGGCCGGGCTGGCCTATCCCGAGGACACGACGGCCCTCCGGCGGGAGGGCGGGGACGCGGTTGCGTCCGACGGTCCGCTCGCCGGGGCCACCGAGCAGTTGACCGCCTACTACGTACTGGAGTGCGCCACTGCGGAGCGGGCCCGGGAGATCGCCGAGCGCGTGGTGGACTTCCACGTGGTGGCGGTCGAAGTGCGGCCGGTCCACGACTCGTTCGGGATGGGCTGAGCCCGGGGCGTCCGTCGCTTTCGATCCGGGCCGGCCCCGGTCGAACTCGGTCGGAGGCCCGCAGGGCGACGAGGGTGGTCATCGGGCCGAGCACCCCGATCGCGGCATCGCCCCCGGCGATGCGGCACCACCCCGTCGCCCCGCCGCGTCCTGCAGGCGGTCGGCCCTCGTCAGCCGACCGGTTCCTGCCGCCACTGCTGGTTGGGCCTGTTGGTGCACTCCCACAGCCGCGCCGGGGCGCCCCAGTCCATGCTCCAGTCCGCGATCTCCAGGCACATGAGGGTGGCCGACATGACGGGCATGAAGCCGCCCTGGGTGATCTGGAAGGCCTGGTTGTTGCCGCCGTTGCACTGCCACTGGTCCGCGATGGCGCCGTTCCAGTTGCTGTTCGCGCCCGCGATCTCCAGGCATGCGCCGCTGTTGACGTTGCGGTAGTAGCGCTGGATGGCCTTGCCGTCGGCGGTGTCGACGACCTTCACCCACTTCTGGTTGGCGCCGCCGGTGCACTGCCACTGCCGGACGGGAGCGCCCCAGTCCGTGCGCCAGTCGGCGACCTCCAGGCACAGGCCGCTGTTCACGTTCTTGATGACCACCGTCTGCTCGTCGTAGGTGTAGGCCTGCGCCGGGGATATCGCCGGGCCGAGCACCAGGGCGAGGGCCGCCAGCCCCACGGAGGCCGAGCGACGGACAATGGAACGAACAGACATGAGCACCTCAACCAAGCTTCGACGGAACGCACGTTTCTGACGGTGGCTCACCACCGAAGCGTGATCATTCCACGGCCCGCCCGCCCAGGCGTTGCGATTGCGAACTTTTCCCGAGCCCCCCGGCCTCACGGCCTGTCGATCAGCGGGTCCGCCCGACGAGGATCACCCGGGCCAGTCCGCCGGGGAGGCCTCCAGGTCGTTGCCCCGCACCCACACGGAGGAGGCGCCGAGGACGGTGCGGATCACCGCGAACCCGCCCTCCCAGCCGCTCGGCAGCCGGAGCCGGCCCCGGCGGACCGCTCCGCTCGTCAGCCCAGCGTCCGCCGTGCGCAGCTCCCCCGTCCAGCCCGGCAGGCCGTAGCGCGGAACGCTACCGGTCAGTTCGGCCTCGACACGGATCTCCCGCCCGTCGGCGAGCAGCACTGCGGGACCCCGGTAGACCGGCGAACTCATGCCACCGACTCTGCGCGCCTCCGGCCACCCGCGCAACTCACGCGCGACAGGAGCGCCGACCTGGCCGGTTGCGGCGGTCCGCGATCGGGCGTTGTCCGCGAAGACGTCCGACATTGGCGTTCTTCCCGCTCGCCGCCCGGCGGGCAAGGACTCGGAAAGGCACAGGTGAGAGGGTATGCGGGGGGGGGCGCCGGCGGGAGTGATCCGCAATCCGGTGCTGCCCGGCTCGCACCCGGACCCGCCGATCCTGCGGGGTCGGGGAGGAGTACTACCCGGCACGTCCACCTTCGAGCGGTACCCGGGTGTGCGCCTGCACCACTCCCGGGACCTGGTGCACTGGCGCCCCTTCGGCGGCGCCATGGACAGCCTGGGCCTGCTCGACCTGACCGGCTGCCCGGACTCCGGCCGCGTCTGGGCCCCAGCCTGACCCACGCGGACGGCCTGTTCCACCTCGTCCACAGCAATGTCTCCACATACGCCGGCGGGTTCACCGACTGCATCACCGCCGACGGCGGCACCGGCTACGACCACCGGGTGACCGTCGCCCCGCTCCCGCACCCTCGCCGGCCCGTACGAGCACGACCCCGGCGGCCCCCTGCTCACCGCCCGCGACCACCCCGACCTGCCGCTGCAGAAGACCGGACACGGCAGCCTCGTCGACACCCCCGACGGCTCCTCGTACCTCGCCCACCTCGTCACCCGCCCCAAGGGCAGCCGCGGTCCGTGCATCCTCGGCCGCGAGACCGCCCTCTCCCCGTCCACTGGACCGCGGACGGCTGGCCGCGCACGCCCACCGGGGCTCACCGAGGCGACGGTCGACGCGCCGCCGACCGCCCAGCACCACAGCGGGAGGAAGGAGAGCGCCGACCGCATCGAGGCACCGGTGCTCGGACCGGACCGGTCCACCCTGCGCCGCCCGGCCTCACCCGACTGGATCTCCCTCGACGAGAGCCCCGGCCGGCTCCGCCTGCGCGGCGACCGCGCCCTCGGCTTCACCGGGGCCTTCGTCGGCCTGCGGGCCTGGGACCTGACCGGCCGCCAACTCGTTGCGGGGTTCGGCGATACGCACTACCGAACCCACTGACATCCGGCCCGCACTCCACCGGGTTCCGGCCGCCGTGGGCGACGTGCACCCGACCGACCGCACCTTCCCGACTTCGACCCGGGCCGCTCGACTGACTGCCGGCCCGGGCCGAAACGCACGGACTCCGATGGCGGATCAGCTGGGCAGCAGCCGGATGTCGAGCACGGCGGCGGGCGGGCCTGCGGGGCGGAATTCGGGTGTCAGCACGATGCGGCGCTGCCCGTTGCCGTGGTCGAGACGTGCGGTGTAGCCGACAGGCGTGTGGCTGCCGTTGGTGTCACGGAGCTTGCTCTGGTCGGCCAGCTGTGTGGCGCGGGTCTTGAGGTGCTGGACCCAGGCTTCCGGGCGGGTGCGCGAGGCCGGCGGTACGAGGTGCTGCAGGTCGGTTCGCGCGAGGCGGTCCGCGAGGGCCGAGAGGGCGTTCTCGACCGAGGCGTAGCCGCCGGTGGGCAGGGTGTCGACGAAGAGACCGACGGTCAGCGCCCAGGCCAGCGCGAAGTCCTGGACGTGCTCGAGCTCGTGGTTGCGGACGGCCGCCTGGACGGCCGGGGTGATCTCCACGCACAGCTGCTGCGGCTCGAGGTCGGGGCCGGGGTCGGTGGCCCAGGTGACCGGGGGCTGCCCGGTGAGCATGTCGGCGCCGTCCGCGCCCCACGCACCGTTCGTGCGGCTGACCATGGTCACGGCGTGGATGCCGACCTCGACGATGCACGGGTCGATGTTGGTCGAGTCGAACCGATGGCCGCGGGCAACGAGCCCGCCGACGGCGAACTCCAGGGCCAGGGCGTCCGCAGCCCACCGGTACCCGGTGTTGCCGAGCACCAGCTGCCGCCCGTGGACGTTGAGCTGCGCGAGTGGGACCTTCCGGACGGTCGGCCGATTGACGACGCAACGCTGTATCACATCGGCGATGGAGACTCTTTGTTCTGTCATGCGCTACATCCCCCCTGGCGCCGGTGGCCCGGCACCCGCAGGAAGCCGTCGAACGGCTCCCCTGATCGGCGGTCGGTCGGCCCGCACCCCATCATCGGCCACCGCCCTCCTCCCCCGCAGGCCCTTCACTGCCGACCGTCGCGGCCGTGTTCAGGGTGCAGTGAAGTCCTGACTGTTCAAGGCGTGGACGGTGCAGGGGCGTCCCAGGACGCTGTCCTCGCGCAGCGGTGCGAACCCCAGGCGGCGGGCCACTGCGGTGGAGGCGGTGTTGCCGTGGTGGATCATTGCGGTGATCTGTGCGAGCCCCAACGTGCCGAAGCCCCAGGCGAGCACGGCCCGGGCTGCCTCCGTGGCGTAGCCGTGGCCCCAGTGGTCCCTGGCGAAGGTCCAGCCGATCTCGGTCTCGTCGAACTGCTCCCACCAGTTGAGGCCGCAGCGGCCGATCGTCTCGCCGCTGTCGGCCAGTTCGACGGCGCACAGGCCGTGGCCGCGCTCGGCCCACTGCTGCTGGATGTCCCGCAGGCGGGTTGCGGCCTGCTCCTTCGAGTAGGCGCCGACGAACCGGCCCACCTCGTCGTCGGCGTGGAGACGCACCCACCAGTCGGTGTCGGCTTCGGTGAGGGGGCGCAGTCGTAGGCGCGGTGTGGTGAGCACGGTCGTTCGGTCCTTGTCGTCCGTGGCGCGGAGTACCAGAGCACCCGCCCGAAAACATTCTCGATCGAACGGCATTCTGCCCCGGCGCCGGCACGCGTCGGCTCCGGCCTTCGGGGTGGGACCCGGGAGATGGGCGGGCGGACCGTCAGGAACCGGACGGACGGGCCAGTCTGGCCGCGCAGGCGGCGACCAGCGCGGGTGCCACCTCGGGCATCCGCTCGCCCCAGGAGACGTTGGCGTTCACCTCGCAGACCGTGAACGTGCCGTCCGCCTCGAAGAGCAGATCGACCCCGGCGATCACCAGGCCGATCTCCTTCGCGGCCCGCACCGCCAGCTCCTCGCCCTCCGGGTATCGACCGGGGCAGGGGTCGACGGCCCCGCCGAGCGCGACGTTGGACTTCAGCCCGCCGTCCGCGGACGTCCTCACCGCGGCCGCCACCGCACGCCCGTCGACCACGATCACCCGCAGGTCACGCCCGTGCGAGTGCCGCACGTAGCGCTGGAAGAGGTACGGCACATCAGGGCGCAGACTGCCCTGGAGGTCGGCCAGCAGGGCAGCGTCCGGTGCCAGGAACACCCTCGAACCGCCCTGGCCCCGCACGGACTTGACCACGCACGGTTCGGGGACCCCGGCTGCCAGGGCCTCGTCCAGCCGGGCGTCCGTGTAGGTCCGGGTGTCCGGGACGGGCAGGCCGGCCAGTGCGAGCTGCTGCAGCTGCCAGAACTTGTTGGCACAGGCCAGGACCGCCTCGATCGGGTTGAGCACCTCGGTGCCCATCGCCTGCAGGTGGCGCAGCAGGGTGATCTCGCGGTCGTTGGTCAGGGTCGTGACGGGCAGCCGCACACAGGCGACCCTCGGCGGGCGGACGGCCCGTCCGGCCAGGTCGTGCAGGGTGAGCCGCCCGCCGGACACGCCCAGCAGCAGTTGGAAGGTGTGAACCGCGGCGAAGCGCGGGCCGAACTGCTCCGCGAACACCCTGCGGAGCAGCCGTGCCACCGGCGAGTCGTGGACGCCGTGTCCGAGCAGAAGCCACAGCTCGGCGTCGAGGTGGTCGTCCGGCCGGTCGGGGGCCTCCACCAGTGGTCTCCTTCGTGTCCGGGGGCGTTCCGGGGACGCCGCCATCATGGGCAGGGTCGCCGGGGCGGCCCGCGCGCCGCGCCCGCCGTACGCCCGAACGGACGGTGCGCCCGAACGGACCGTGTGCTCCTGCGGCCGGTCGGTTCGTGCAGGCAGCCGGGGGCGGCGGGCGCGCCGAGTTTCACCCTCTAGCAGAATCGAGACGTCGTCGCACGCGCGCGCAGGAATCACCAACGGAAGAGCAGAATGTCACGGTACGTCATAGTCACGGCGGCGATGGCCATCACCAAGCCGCGCCTGCAGGCATATCTGCGGGCACCGGTCGCACCCGCGTCCGCCTGGACGGAACAGGACTGGGCCGGCCTCTGCGAACCCTGGAGCGACGGCGACACGCGACGCCGGTACCGTCGGGAGCTGGCCGGCGCCGTCGCCGAGTGCGACGGCTGGATCGACGGCGACTACGCCGGCCTACTGTGCGGCCTCGACGGGGACGGCGGACCGGCGATCCGCTTCGACGAGGCGACCGGCTCGCTCACGGTGGACTTCGACTGCCGGGTCGACTTCCGACTCCCCTCGCTGATCTGGGCTTTCACGGCCCTTCGGGGCATGGCCGGCTTCATGGCCGAGGACGACAGCGGGCTCGTGGCGGTCACCGCCGACTGGAGCGACGAGACGGCGCTGATGCACCTGTCACCCGGCCGGTCGTCGTTCCTCGACCCGAACCGCGACACCGCCGTCCTGGCGAGAGCGCGGGATGCGGCATTCGACGCACGGTGTGCCGCAGAGGACGCCGACACCGACGAGTCCGCGACCGAGGTCGTCGAGCGCCTGCTGCGGCCTTGACGCATCCCTGCCCCGGTCCGCCCGAGTGGGCGCCTCGGCCCTGGGCCTTCGCCCCGAGAGCGCGTTCACGAGGAACCGCTCCCGAATCCCGGCCGGTCTCACTGCCCTGAACTGCAGCAATGCCCCAGGCGATCGGCCGCGGCACGGGCCGGTGGATGGCGCCCCACCCGACCGGAAAAGCGGACGCCGCCGCGACCCACCGGGCACCGGGCAGCACCGGCGCCACCGGCGAGCATCAACTCTGCTTCCAACCAGGCATGTTGAAAGCATTGACGTGAACATACAGCGCTGTAAAGCTCATGACACCGGTCTGGACCAGCACCTCTGAAAGCGCTCTCCCCATGCAGGCACGCCTGCCTGCCCGATCCGAGGAGAACCAACGCAATGAGGCACGTCAACGGCATACGGGCGGTACTGCCCGCCCTTCTCGCCCTCACCGCCCTGGGCTTCGGCCCTGCCACCGCATCGGCCGCACCCGACACCGCTCCGGCACCGGCGGTGGCGCAGGCCGCCCCCGACCCCGCGCTGGTCGGCGCGCTGCAGCGCGACCTGGGCCTGACGCAGGACCAGGCCCGCACACGTCTCGGCCAGGAGGCGGTCGCGGCCCGGCTGCTGCCGCAGGTCCGCGAACTCGCCGGGCCGGCCTACGGCGGCGCATGGTTCGACCCGACCCAGGGCCGTCTGGTCGTCGGGCTCACCGACCCCGCGCGCGCCGGTGCCGTACGGGCCGCGGGCGCGGCAACCGCAGCCGTGGCCCGCACGGAGGCCTCCCTCGACCTGGCCAAGGCCGCCGTCGACACGGTGAGCAGAAACCGACCCGCCCCCGCCGCAGTCACCGGCTGGCGCGTCGATCCGCGCCGCAACGCGGTGGTCGTCACCGTCTCGGCCCGCGCCCGCGACGACGGCCGGGTGAAGGCGTTCCTCGAGGCCGCCCGGGCGGCCGGGCCTGTAACCGTCGAGGAGACCTCGGAGCAGACCCCGCGCACCCTCTCGGCCGGCGTGGTCGGCGGCGACCCGTACTACATCAACGGCAACACCCGCTGCTCCATCGGGTTCGCGGTGCAGGGCGGGTTCGTCAGCGCCGGGCACTGCGGCTGGGCCGGCAGCAGTGTCGTCGGCTGGGACGGTTCGGCGATGGGATCGTTCGTCGACTCGTCCTTCCCCGGCAACGACTACTCCTACATCCGCATCGGCAACGGCTGGTGGACCGTTCCGGTCGTCCTCGGCTGGGGCACCGTCAGCGACGTGCTCGTCCGCGGCTCCTGGCAGGCTCCGGTCGGCTCCTCGGTGTGCCGCTCCGGGTCCACCACGCACTGGCACTGCGGCACCGTCCTCGGCCTCAACGAGACGGTCAACTACAGCCAGGGCGCCGTCTACCAGCTGACCCGCACCAGCGTGTGCGCCGAACCCGGCGACTCCGGCGGCTCCTTCGTCACCGGCGACCAGGCCCAGGGCGTCACGTCGGGCGGCTGGGGCAACTGCTCCTCCGGCGGCCAGACCTGGTTCCAGCCCGTCAACGAGATCCTCTCCCGGTACGGACTGACCCTGGTCACCGCCTGACCGATCCGCCGGCCCCGCACCGCCCACGGCCCGGCCCGCACCGTGGGTGGTGCGGGCCGGGCCTTCCGGTGCCGAACGGGCCCGGAGCGCTGCTCTTCGCGGGTCAGGGCCGGCCCCGGGCGGCGATCAGGCCGACCCCGGCGATGGGCCTCGGCCGGCGACGACCGCGGCGTACAGCGGCCAGCCGTCGACCGCACGGACCACCGGGGCATCCGGATCCCAGCCGTCGGAGAGGGCCGCGTCGAGGAGGGCGCGGGCGATGCCGGGCTCGTGCAGGTTCAGCACCGGGCCGTCCGCCGTGGCGACCGCGCCGGACGGGAGGAACCCGTCCGTCACCAGCCGCCCGGACCCACCGGCGAAGGCGATCGCCAGTCGGCCGGCGGCATCGGAGCGTCGCACGGAGAGCACGTTGCGGCACCCGCGCACGTACCCCGGATCCCCCTGGTGGTCGTGACGGACCCACCACAGGTACACCTCGTCCCCGACGACCATCCGCCGCGGGCCACCGTCCTTGCGCGCCATGGAGGGGACAGTACTCGCCGCACTACAGACCACGAGCCACCCGGGCGGGCAGGCCGCCACCACGTCGGCCGCGAATAATCGCATGCGGCTGTCAGAGGCATGGCGATAGACGGTCGGCGTGACGACGCAACTTCAGTTCCCCCGCTCTGCTGCAGCTGATCGACGAACGCTCGACCGCCTTCCGCGCCGCGGTCGCCTCCGCGCCCGACCTCGACGTACGCGTGCCGACCTGCCCCGAGTGGACGCTGTTCGATCTGGCGCAGCACCTGGGCGGGGTGCACCGCCGCTGGGTCACCATCGTCGCCGCCGGACCTGCCGACGCCCGCCCGGCCGAGGCCGCTCCGGAGAACGCCCGGCTGCGCTCCGGGAGCGCGAGGCGCTGCTGGCCTGGTCGGCCGGGTCGACCGAGCTGCTGCTGAGCGCCCTGCGCGAGGCCGGCCCGGACCGCGGTTGCTGGACGTGGTGGGGCGTTTCCGCGTCGCCGCAGAACGCCGGGGCCGTCGCCCGGCACCAGGTCCAGGAGGCCGTGGTGCACACCTACGACGCCCGGTTCGCCGCGGGTGACCCGCAGCCGCTGCCGGACGAGGCGGCACTCGGCGGTGTCGACGAGTTCCTGGCCACCTGCTGCACCACGACGAGTGCCTGGCCGTACAAGGCCGCCACCGTCGACTACCACGCCACCGAGGGCGGACTCCCTGAAGATCGACGGCGACCGACGCGTCCTCGACCTGCTCCAGGCCTGGGGCCGGAGGAGTAGCACGTGACGGTGCGCCACCTCGTACGCCCCGAGGGCACGCCTCCCGTGACCACTGCAGCACCGTGGTGGCCCCGGGTCCGCTGATCGCGACCTCCGGCCCGGACGCCCCAGGACGCCCGGGCCGGCTCGCATGAGCCGACGGGAAACGCGACCGATCGGTCCGCCGACGCGGATCAGGCCCTGGGCCGTCCGGCCCCACTCCGGACGACCCCAGGGCTTCAGCGGTGTGTCGGCGGTGTGCGCCCGACGTTCGGGCGTCGACGCTGTCAAAGCGCTACGGCAAAGCCTCCGAGCCGGGTTGTGTCAGCAGGCTCCGTTGTCCTGCCAGATGTTCCAAGCGGCGCCCGAGCCGGGGGTGACGCCCGTGCTCCAGTACAGCGCGGAGTAGTTGTGGCCGCCGTAGGAGACCTTGTTACCGGGAACGTAGGGCGCGGCTGCGCTCCACACGGGGGAGCAGCCACCGCCGGAGGCCGCCGACACCGTGAGCGTGTAGCTCGCGGTGCGGCTTCCGGACGTTGCCTTGCCGGTGACGGTGACCATGTACGTCCCGGCCGGGGTCGACGAGCCGGTGGTGATCGTCAGGGTGCTGCTGCCGCCGGAGGTGACCGAGGGCGGGTTGAACGACGCGGTCGCGCCTGACGGCAGGCCGGATGCCGACAGCGCCACCGACTCCGCCGAGCCCGAGGTCACCGCTGTGGAGACGGTCGTGGTCGCCGAGGAGCCGGCACTCACCCCGCCGGATTTCGGCGAAGCCGCGAGTGAGAAGCCGTTGGAGGCCCGTGTGCCGCTGTCTCCGTGGGTGAGTGTCTCCCAGGCGATCCAGTGGCCGTCGGTGCCCTGCGGCCGGTGGGCGAGGGTGTATTTCCGGGTGTCGGCCATGCCGATCCCGAGCCGGTTGTGAAGCGCGTTGTATCCGATTTCGGTCGTCGGGCCCAGGCCGAGGTGCACGCTTCCGCCGCACAGCCAGGACGGGACGGAGGCGCCGTTCTCGTACTGGGCGTGGAAGTCGAAGGCGTATCGCATCCGGTTCGCCAGCTGCGACCACAGGTCTGTGCCCTGGATGCCGGCCGTCTCGGCGACGTGCGCGATGGCGTCCAGGCCCCAGCCCGTGTGGCCGAAGTCGCGGCAGGTCTCCTGGGCGATGCCGTTGACGAACGTGCTCTGCCCGGACCAGTACTTGGTCAGCTTGCTCCGGGTGTTCACGCTGGACCGCGGCGGGTACGCCGGCGTGCTCCCGCCGGTGGTGTCGTAGACGTACGCGGGGACGCGGCCGAGGAAGATGTTCATGGCCTTGTCGTAGTTCGCGGCGTCGTCGAGGTGGACGGAGATGCCGATCGCGGCGTCCATCATGATCAGCTCCCAGTTGCCGTTCTTGTCGGGAGCGCCCTGGATGACGACGGGGAGGTAGACGTTGCGCAGCATGGAATCGAACCGGGAGGAGTTCGGCCAGCCGCCGCCGTAGGTGTACTTGACGATCTCGGCACTCTGCGACCAGACGGTTCCGGCCCAGCCGGTCTGCAGCGGCGCGTTGGAGTTGGTGTGCTTGGTGATGGTTCCCGACCAGGCGTCCATGATCTGGATCGCCTTCTTGGCGTAGCTGCTGTTGCCGGTCACGTACCAGGCGAGGGCGTCGGTGTAGGCGGCAATGGCGTCCTGCCGCTCGTCGCTGCACCCGTTGTCCGGGATCGACGACGGGCCGCAGCCCACGTCGGCCCGGGGGTGGGGCGTGTAGGACGGTGACGCGTACGAGCTGGCCATCATCTGCGACCAGGCGCTCTTCTGCGGTTCCACACCGCCGTTCACCCGGGTGCGGATCAGGTCCAGCTGAGCCCTGCCGAGCAGGACGCCCGGGTGGGCGAAGGCGGTGGGGGCCGCCGCGCTCCGGCTGATCGGTTCGGTCGTGGCGGCGGGACTGGAGGTCGGCAGCGCGACTGCCGTCCCGAACAGCGCGAGGGCGGTGGCGGCGAGCGCGAATCGCCGGCGCTTCAGCTTGTTCGCTCGTGGGCCTGGGCCAGGGCGGTGGGGTGCCACTGGGCAATCACTCCCATTGGTTGGTCAAATTCCCTGTCACTACTGCGAGTTGAGGCTATGGATGTGTCAGGCCACCGTCAAGCATTCTGGTATAGACCTCTCTGAGGCCGCCTTCGGGATCTGACGGATGGGCAGTGGGCGTTGGTGGAGCCGCCGCTGCCGGCGGCGAGCGCAAGGTTGATCGACTCGCAGTCCGTGCGCACGGCCGACACGGTCCCCGCCGGGTCCCGGGCTTCGACGCGGGCGAGAAGGTGAAGGGCCGCAAGCGGTTCATCGTCACGGACGCCCTGGGCCCACTGCCGGCCGGGCGACGATCGGCATCGTGGGCCGCCGGCCCACCCGAGGCCGACCGGCAACCCGACCAGGCCCTCGACCGCTCTCATGCACCGAATCCCGAGGCCTCAATCGCGGTACGGGCGAAGGCTTCCCGCGTACCTCATGAATGCGATCACCAGCGAGTCCGACTCCGGCGCGATGTAGTCGTACGTCGCGGAGTCGACGTGGCAGTGTTGACTTCCTCCCCCTCCTGAAGGAGGGGGATTCCCCTCAGCCTCGCGGCTGAGCCGCTGCGCGGGTGCGCGGCGGTGGGACTACTTCCTGCTTCACCGACGCCCGCCCGCCCGGAGTGCTCCGTTGAGGTCTTACACCGTCTCCACAGGCTGCTGCCGCCAGTCCGGCGGCCAGGATGTTGCGCGCCGCGTTCACGTCCCGGTCGTGGACCGCACCGCAGCCGCACTCCCACCCGCGGACGTTCAGCGGCATCTTGTCGCGGATCACTCCGCAGGCCGAGCACAGCCTGGAGCTGGGGAACCACCGGTCGACGGTGATCAGCTCGCGGCCGTACCACGCGCATTTGTACTCCAGCATGGTCCGCAGCTCGCTCCAGCTCGCGTCCGAGATGGCTCGGGCGAGTGTGTGGTTCTTGAGCATGTTGCGGACCGTCAGGTCCTCGATCACGACCGTTTGGTTTTCGCGGACGAGTCGGGTGGTGAGCTTGTGCAGGAAGTCCCGTCGCCGGTCGGCGATCTTCGCGTGGACGCGGGCGACCTTCCTGCGGGCCTTCGCCCGGTTGTTCGAGCCCTTGGCCTTGCGGGCGAGTTCGCTCTGGGCCCTGGCCAGACGCTCGCGGTCGGCGCGTTCGTGCTTCGGGTTGGTGATCTTCTCTCCGGTGGAGAGCGTCACCAGGCTTGTGATCCCGGCGTCGATGCCGACCGCCGCATTGGCGGGTGCGGGCATCGACGGGCGGTCGTCGCACAGCAGGGAGACGAACCACCGGCCGGCTGCGTCCTGAGACAAGGTCACCGTGGACGGCGACCGACCCTCCGGGAGCGGCCTGGACCACATGATGTCCAGCGGATCCGTCATCTTGGCCAGGGTGAGCTTGCCATCCCGGTATCGGAACGCGCTGGTGGTGTACTCGGCGGACTTGCGGGACTTTTTCTTCGACTTGAACGTCGGGTATTTCGCCCGCTTGGTCCAGAAGTTGGAGAACGCCCCCTGCAGGTGCCGAAGGGCCTGCTGCAACGGCACGGAGGAGACCTCCGTGAGGAACGCCAGCTCCTCGGTCTTCTTCCACTCGGTCAGCATCGCCGACGTGGCGTTGTAGTTCACCCGCTCCTGGCGCATCGTCCACGCCTCCGTGCGGGCGGCCAGCGCCTTGTTGTACACGAGCCTCACGCACCCGAAGGTGCGCGACAGCTCGGCTGCCTGCGCATCAGTCGGGTAGAAGCGGAACTTGAAAGCCCGCTTCACGTGAGTGGCCGTCATGCTCACAAACTAGTGCGACCCTTGGTAAAGGCCAAATCTCCAGGTCAGGGCACTGCGGTCCGCCTTGCGGCGAATCGCAGCCTCTTGCCCTGCTCCGCAGGAGTTCCGTTTCCTCCCCCGGCTAAAGCCGGGGGTATCCACGGAGGTATCCGATGACGCGCGTCCGCTGCGGATGCGAAGTCCTCGATGTTGTCGGCGAGGAGATCGAGGGCCTTCCGCCCTCCCTGGATCCTCAGGACCGACTCCTCCACGACAACGACCTCTCGTAGGGAGAGGGGCGCCGGTCTTCCGCGAGATCACAGCTTCCCGCCTGCGCCCACAGCAACTGCCCGAGCGTCAGGAGCTCCGAACGCGTCCGGAGAGCTCGAGCGACGGCACGACCGCGCCGACCCCTGCGGGATCCGGCCACTGCGGAAGTGAGCCCTGCGCCCGCTTCGGGCAGTCTGAGGTGGTGGTCGGCGCTGTCACCGGCGGCCGCGGAGGATTCAGGCACCCCGGGATCGTTGCGGGGCGGAAAGGGAGGCCGAGTGTCGGAGGCCGACGAACCGATCCACGATCACCTGGTGGATGCGGCTGCGGTGCGCCCCGGCGGGTGCGTCGCCGATCTGGGCTGCGGAAGCGGACCCACCCTGGCGGCCTTCGCGCGTCGGCTGCCCGGTGTCCGTCTGATCGGCTTCGACCGGTCGGCGGCCGGTGTCGAGGCGTCCCGTGCCCTGTTGGCGGGCCACAGGGGCGGCGCCGAGGTCGAGGTGGCGGACCTGGCCGACCGGCTCCCGCTGCCGGACAACAGCGTTGACGCCGTGGTGTCCTACAACGTCCTCGAGTGCCTGCCGGATCCGGCTGCGCTCCTCGCGGAGGCCGCCCGCGTCCTCAAGCCCGGTGGCCGGGCGGTGGTGGCACACGTCGACTTCGACTCCCTTGTGATTTCAGGTGTTCGTCGGGAGCTGGACCGGCGGATCTGCCACGCCTTCACCGACGACCGGCAGCCCTGGATGGAGCACGCGGACGGCAGGATCGGCCGGAAACTGCCGGGCTTGGTGAAGGCCTCGCCACTGCTGCTGGAACGCGTCCACCCGTGGGTGACCAGCTCGACCGAGCTCAGCGGCCACGCCGCCAGGCGGATCGAGCACATCCGGCATGCACTGACCGGCGCCGCCTCGAAGGGGCGAGGTCGGGTGTCCGTGGAGGAGGTCGAGACCTGGCACGACGCAGTTCGGCTCGCTGCGGACCAGGGGCGCTTCTTCCTGGCCGAGACGGCGATCGTCGTGACCGGCCGGGCGTGATCCCCACTGGCCGGTCGACCCCACGGGTTCATGCCGAGAGCGTTGCCGCCCCGGAGCACCCCATGTCGTGGACGCGGGCCCGCAGAACCGACGCAGTGCGTTCGGAGGCGGCCACCACCTCGGGGACGGACAGCGACCCCGGCCCTCGACCTCGGCGCTCAGCCTTCTTCGACCAGTCCGCAGGCGGCCGGGAACGATTCCAGGAATTCCCGCCGCTGCGGATCCGGCTCGGCCCGGGCCAGGTCCGCGAGCGCAGTCAGGAACCGGTCGAGTTGGTCCTCCGGCAGCCGTTGGAGCGCCCAGGCCACACTCTCCGTCATCTTCACCGCGGAGTCGGGGTCGACCTCGTCGTCCCCGCAGGTGTCGAGGAACCGGACGCAGTCGACGACCAGCCCGGCAAGGGCGGGCACCAGCGGGTCCGTGTCAGTCATCCCGGCAACCTATCCGACGGCTGCGCCGGCTCTCGGCGGGGGTGGAACAGCGCCGGGCCGCCGTCGTGGACGGCGCGCAGCCAGGGTTGGCGGACGGCGGGGAGTCGGGCCAGGGTGTGGAGGAAGACCGAGTGGACGGGCCACAGGCGCCGCGCGGGGTACGGGGGCAGCGGGTCGTCGCGTTCGACGCCGTGCGGGAGAGTGCCGGAGGCGGGGACGAGCCGGCGTTCGTCGTGGAAGGCGAGGTGCATCCAGACGTCCGCGGCGAGCGGGACTGCGGTGGTGCCGGAGGGTGGCTCCCACGGCTCGCCGGTCTGCGGGTGCTGCGGGACCAGGGCAATGTCCGGTACGGGGCCGTGGGTGGGCAGTCCAGGTCCGGCCAGGATCGCGTGCTTGGCGGGCGGGCCGGGAGGCAGCAGGTGGTCGAGGTGCCGGCGGAAGGTCTCGGCGACGGGCCGTCGGGCACGCTGACCGGTGAACCGCCCGATGCGGCGACCGGGTGGGCCAGCGTCACCGCGGCCGCCGCCTCCCAGCGGGGGCTCCATCCGCCGTTGGCCTCGACCGGCGGTGTGCTGCGGCGTTCGGCCGCCAGGTCCTGCCAGTCCTTGATCGGGCGGGCGGGGCCGGCGGGGACGCGGCGGACGGCGCTCGGTTCGAGCCAGGTCAGCTGCCAGAGGCAGCAGTCGTCGACGCGGGTCGCCACCGGGTGTCCGCAGCGGGCGCAGGCGAGGTTGGGGCCGTCCGTGCCGTCGAGGCCGCAGCAGAGTCCTTCGTTGCGTTCGGGGATGAGGACGGTGCCGTGGACGTCGCCCGGGGCCAGGAAGACCGGGCCGGGCGTTCCGAAGGACAAGGAACGGACGGGGGCGTACACCCCGCGGGCCTCCGCCTCGCTCTCGTCGATGTCGTTCCACTTCCGCCACGGCGGTCCGAAGGGCTCGGGGTCGACGGCGTAGGTGCCGGATTCCAACAGCACCGGCACGGCATGGCCGTTGCCGTGGGAGTTGCGGCCGTACACGGGGAACGCGACCCGCGACACGGGAGCGGTCAGTTCGGCTTCGCAGCTCCGGCACGCGAACACATCCATGCACTCTCCCCCTCGTCCGCACCGGCACGCGAGTATGGCGGGCCCGGCGGGCAGGGGCCAACGCTTTTCGCCGGCCCGCGGCGCCACGGACCGCGGCAAGGTCAACCTGCCGCCGGTTCGTTCCCCGCGTGGGTGATTGACGACGTCACGGCGGGTTTCGGGCCTGTGCGGCGGCTACGCTCGCCGCGTGCGAACAGTGTGCTGCCCCGTCGTCGCGGTCGCCCCGCGTGTCCGCCCCACCGCCGCCGTTCGGCCGGCCGCCGTGGGAGTCTGACGGTGGAGGTCTGGCTGCTCAACAACCTGTCGACGTTCACGTTGGCCGTGGTCGTGGTGGGCGGCATCGTGGTGGTCGCCGTGCTCGGCAGTGCGCTGACCCGGCGGCGCTACCCGCAGACCGCCAGCGGCGACCACAACGAGATGGTCGGCGTGGTGCTCAGCATGTTCGGCGCGATCTACGGGGTGATCCTGGCCTTCGTGATCGTGACGCTGTGGACGCAGTTGGAGAACGCGGAGAACGTGGTCGCCGCCGAGGCCACCGCCGCTGCACAGATCGTCAGGGACGCGCAGGCCTTCCCGCCCGCGCAGCGCGACGCCGTGGACCGGGCGGTCGACGGGTACGTGCACGCGGTGGTCGAGCAGCAGTGGCCGCTGATGCGGGACGGGCAAGGCGACTACAACCGCACCGCCGTCAAGCTGGAGGCGGTCTACCGGTCGCTGCAGGGCTACCAGCCGTCCTCCCACTCGGAGCAGACGTTCTACGACGAGGCGGTGGACAGCCTCGGCGACGTGGCGGGCCAGCGCCGGGCCCGAATCACCCAGAGCAGCCAGCAACTGCCGGTCCTGCTGCAGGTGCTGGTGTACGGCGGTGCGGTGGTGATCCTGCCGCTGACGTTCCTGTACGGCATCCGCAGCCGGCGCATCCAGTTGCTGTTCGTCGGCTCGGTGGCGGCGCTGATCGGGTTCAGCCTGCTGCTGGTGCTCGTGCTGGACCGGCCGTTCGCCGGGGAGCTGAGCGTCAGCCCGGCCCCGTTCAAGGAGGGCGCCCTCGCCAAGTTCTGGACGGGACCGGTCGTACCGGAGTCCGGTGTGGCGGACGCCCCGGCCGGCCGCTGACCACAGCGCCTGCTCCGGCCCGGTTCAGCCGGCCGGCTTCCAGCCGAGGGCGGGGCCGAGGCGGGTGGCGATGTCGGTGAGGATCTGGACGTGGTCGTCGTGGCCGAAGGTGAACGGCAGTGCGAAGGCGACCTCGTCGACCTCCCGGAAGCCGGCGTGGGCATGGAGTCGCTCGGCGATCTCCGCCGAGCTGCCGACCAGGTCCGGGGCGAACAGCAGGCGGGCCGGCCCCTGGGGCGCGGTGGTGCGGGGCAGCCGGGAGCGGGCGTACTCCTCGTACCGGGCGCGCTGTGCGGGTGTGGCGCTGTCGGTGGGGATGACGACCAGGCCCTGGGAGACCCGGGCGCGTCCGCCCTCGGGGTGCACCTCGCGGAAGGCCCGGATGTGCGAGCGCTGGACCTCGGCGAAGTCCTCGCCCTGCTCGGCCTTCACCACGCTGCTGGTGAGCAGGTTCATCCCGTTCTCCCCCGCCCACCGGGCGGAGCCCAGGCTGCCGGCGCCGTACCACATGCGGGCGGCCAGGCCCTGGGCGTGCGGCTGGACGCGGTCGGAGAACTCCTCGATGCCCTCGGTGCCGACGAAGTCGGAGGCAGCCTCGCCCCGCACGAAGTCGAGCAGCCGCCGCACCCTGCCGTGGCCGAAGTCCTCGGCCCCCGCGGCGTGCGGGTACAGCGCGTCCTTCACCCCGTCCCAGTGCATCGGCAGGCCGGCGCTGACGCCGGGGTTGAGCCGACCGCCCGACAGGACGTCCACGGTCGCCAGGTCCTCGGCCAGCCGCAGCGGGTTCTCCCAGCCCATCGGTGTCACCGCGGTGCCCAGCTCGATCCGCCGGGTGCGCTGCGAGGCCGCCGCCAGCACGGCCACCGGCGAGGAGATGCCGTACTGGAGATGGCGGTGCCGCACCCAGGCGCTGTCGAAGCCCAGCCGTTCCCCCAGTTCGAACAGCGCCAAGGTGGCCTCGTGCCCCGGGCGGGGGTCGGCACGGTCGAACAGACCGATGGTCAGGAAGCCGAGCTTGCGCAGCGGTTCCGAGGGGAGCGGCATCGGTTCTCCTCCTTGTCGGACACGGCGCACCAGGCGGTGTGCCGTGCTGCCCGTGATCGTGGCACAGCGGCCCGGGCGCGTCGTACCCGGCCGTGGGCGAAGGGGCGCGACGGCAGGGGCTGGCACAGACTGGGGGTGGACGATCCCGTCGTAGTGGGCGGGCGGTTCGGCCGTTCGGTGCACCCGGGTCCGTCGTGGTCCCGGCCCGCGCAGGGCGGCCCCGGCGATGTGGGGAGCACCGATGCTTCTGGGACTCGCCACCGCGCTCGCGGCGGCCGTCTGCTTCGGCTTCGCCTGTGTGTTCCAGGCCCGGGGCGCACGGGCCGCGCCGGCGGCGGACCGCATCCGGGCCGGATTGGTCGCCCACCTCGTCCGGTCGGGGCCGTTCCTGCTGGGCACCGGCCTGGACATCGCCGGGTTCGCGCTGAGCGTCGTCGCCCTGCGCACGCTGCCGCTGTTCCTGGTGCAGGCGGTGACCAATGCGGGTCTGGCGGTGACCGCGGGGGCCGCGGTGTGGCTGCTGGGCGCCCGGCTGCGCCGCAGCGACCTGGCCGGCATCGCCGCCGTCGTCGCGGGGCTCGTCCTGCTCGCGCTCGTCTCCGGCCGGGAGGGCCGCGACCATGCCGGGCCGCTCTTCCATTGCGCGCTGCTCGCTTCGGCCGCCGTCCTGCTGCTGCTCACCGCGCTGCCGGCCGCTCGCCGGGGCAATGCCGCCGCGGCTGCGCTGGGCGTGCTCAGCGGGGCGCTGTTCGGGATCACCAGTCTGGCGGTGCGCGTCCTGGACGTGTCGAGCGTCGGTGCGCTGCTCACCGACCCGGCGGCGTACGCGCTCGCGCTGGGCGGGCTCGGCGGCTACCTGGCCTTCGCGCTGGCCCTGCAACGCGGCAGCGTGACGGCGGCGACCGCGGCCGGCACGGTGGCGGAGACCTTCGGCCCGGCGCTGGTCGGCGTCGTCGTCCTCGGCGACCAGGCTCGGCCGGGTACCGGCTGGGCGGCCCTGGTCGGCTTCGTCGCCGCGGTGGGCGGCACCTTCGTCCTGGCCCGGTTCGGCGAGATCGAGGCGCCGATCGGGGCGCCGCCGGACGGCTCGGGGCCGCGGCCGGACGGCTCCCTCCCCCGCACCGCGGAACCGCCCGCAGACCACTCCGTCCCCGCACCGCAGACAGGTGACCGCTGGTGAGCATCGACGACAGCACCGTGCCCCGGACGACGACGGCAGCCTCCGTCGGCGACGGCGGACAGGTCGGCCGGCCGGTCGCGCCGGTGGCCCTGATCACCGGGGCGTCCTCCGGGATCGGCGCCGCCACCGCCGTCCGGCTGCACGCGATGGGCTGGTCCCTGCTGCTGTCCGGCACGGACGCCCGCCGGCTGCATTCCGTCGCCGAACGCACCGGCGGCATCGCCCTGGCCCAGGACCTGCGCGGCCACGACGGGCCCCGGCGGCTCGCCGATCGCGCCCTGGCCGCCGCCGGCCGGGTGGACGCCCTGGTGGCCTGCGCCGGCATCGGCTGGCGCGGGCCGTTCACCACCATGCCGCCCGAGGTCCTGGACGAGATGGTCACCGTGGACCTGGCGGCGCCGTTGCAGCTGTCCCGGGCCCTGCTGCCCGGAATGGTCGAGCGCGGGCGGGGCCGGATCGTCCTGATCGGGTCGATGGCCGGCCAGGTCGGGGTGGGCGGCGAGGCGGCGTACGCAGCCGTCAAGGGCGGGCTCTCGCTGTTCGCCGAGAGCCTCTGGTACGAGCTGCGCGGCACCGGCGTCGGCGTGCGGATCATCCTGCCCGGGGCCGTGGACACCCCGTTCTTCGCCCGCCGCGGCACGCCCTTCCACCGCTCCCGGCCCCGCCCGGTGCCGCCCGAGCGGATCGCGGACAGCATCGCCCGGACGATCACCGGCCGGCGGCAGCGCGAGTTCGCCCCCCACTGGCTGGCGCTGCCGGCCCGGCTGCACGGCATCGCACCGGGGGTGTTCCGGCGGCTCGCGGACCGCTTCGCATGAGCGGACCGGCTCGGGTGGCGCGTTGGGCGGCGGTGGGCGCCGCGGGCGTGGAGGTGCTGCACCTGGCGCCTGCCGTGACCCGGGTGCCCGCGGTGGGTCGGGTGGCTGCGCGGCGCACGGCCGGCCACGGCGCTGCCGGGCACGTCGCGCTGACCTTCGACGACGGGCCGGACCCGCGGAGCACGCCCGCCTTCCTGGATGCCCTGGACGCGCTCGGGGTGCGGGCGACCTTCTTCGTCCTCGGGTCGATGCTGGAGCGCTCGCCCGCGCTCGGACGCGAACTCGTCCTGCGCGGGCACGAGGTCGCGGTGCACGGCTGGCACCACCGGCGCCCGTGGTACCCGCGGCCCGGCCGGGACCTCGCGGAGCTGCGGGCCACCGCGTCCGCCGTCGCCGAGGTCTGCGGGGAGAGCCCGGCCTGGTACCGGCCGCCGTACGGGGTGCTGAGTTCCGGCCTGGCGGCAGCCGCACACCGGCTGCGGCTGCGCACGGTGCTGTGGACGGCCTGCGGCCGGGACTGGACGGCACGGGCCTCGCCCGACTCCGTGTACCGCACCCTGGAAGGGGGCCTCCGGGGCGGGGCGGCCGTGCTGCTGCACGACTCGGACTGCACCTCCGCCCCCGGCTCATGGCACGCCGCACTCGGCGCCCTTCCACGGATCGCGGACCACTGCACCGAGCTCGGGCTGACCCTCGGCCCCCTGCGGGACCACCACCTGAAGCCGTAGGGGCGCGGGGAACTGCGCGATTGGGATGCGGGTCACTGCACGAACCAAGGGCCGGCCCCCGTACACAGAGGCACTCGCATCCGAATTGCGCAGTTCCCCGCGCCCCTACTGGTCGTCCCTCAGCCCTGAAGGTCTTCCCGGCCGTCGAGGCCGACGCGAGCCAGGGCTGCGGTGAAGGCGGTCTGCCAGGCGGCCGGGGTGGCGCTCGGGGACGGGGGCGGGCCCGGGCGGGTGAGGGCGGCCAGGGCGTTGCGGGCGACCTCTCGGGGGCGGGCGGAGGTGACGTCCGCGTGGCCGAGTTCGAGTTCGTGCTGGAGGTTGTCCCGGCCGTGGCCCTGGACGGTGTCGAGGAGCAGCAGGCGGCGGCCGAGGGCGCGGGCCTCGCTGCAGGTGTCGCCGGAGCTGGTGACGACGAGGTCGGCGGCGGTCATGAGGGCGGGGATGCGATCGGTCCAGCCGAAGGCGTGCAGGCGGGGCTGGCGGGCCTGGGCGGCGCGCAGCCGCTGTTCGAGGCTGTGGTTGCGGCCGGCGACGGCGAGGACGTGCGGGCCGGCGGCGGCGAGGGCGGTGGCGGTGCGGGCGAGCGGGCCGAGGCCCCAGGAGCCGGAGATCAGGAGGACGCATGGGGCGTCGGCGGGAACGCCGAGTTCGGCGCGGGCGGCGGGCCGGGCGGGTGGCCGGTAGAAGGGCTTGCGCAGCGGCGGGGGGACGACCGCGACCGGTGCGTCGGGCCGGTAGCGGCGGACGGCGCAGGCGGCGACCTCGGAGGTGACCAGGAAGAGGTCGGTGCCGTCCTGGACCCAGAGCCGGTGCGGGGTGACATCGGTGCAGAAGACGAAGTGGCGCAGGCCGGGCCGTCCGGTGCGGGCCCGGTTGACGGCGGAGGTGGCGGTGGCGAAGACGGAGACGACGAGGTCGGGCCGGTGCCGGTCGAGCAGCAGCCGGACCTGGTGGGTGAGCCGGGTGCGGGCGGCGCTGTCGGCGAGCAGGGCGAGCCGGGCGCCGGGGCGCAGGGCGGCGAAGTGGAAGGCGTCGTAGAGGCCGGGTACGTCGTGCATGCGGCGGAAGACGGCTTCGCCGGCCCGGCCGGCGTTGGGGCCGAGCAGGGCCATGGCGTCGACGGTGGCGGTGTGCCAGCCGCGGGCGCGGAGGGTGTCGGCGCACGCTTCGGCCATGACGTCGTGGCCCTGGCCGATCGACCCGGAGATCAGCAGTGCGGTGGGCACGGGGTGCTCGGGGCCGGGGTCAGCGGGTGGTGCGGCCGGTGGGCGGCGTGGGGCCGGGGCCGGGGTCGGGCCGGGCGAGGTGCCAGTCGATGTAGCGGCGAACGCCTTCGGCGAAGCCGGTCTGCGGGGTCCAGCCGAGGAGGCGTTTGGCGCGGGCGGCCGAGATCCGGCGGGAGGTGTAGTCGGCGGTTCGGGCCTGGGTGTGTTCGATGGTGACCGGTCCGAGCAGGTGGTCGACGGTGTCGGCGATCTGCCGGACGGAGACGGCGGTGGGGCCTTCGAGGGCGAAGGTCTGGTCCTGGGCGGCCGGGGACAGTGCGTGGACGTGGGCGTCGGCGAGGTCCTCGACGTAGACGAAGTTGCGGGTCTGACGGCCGTCGCCGGCGATGGTGATGGGCCGGTGGCCGAGGGCGGCCCGGACGAAGCGGGCGACGACGAGTTCGTCGCGCATCCGGGGGCCGTAGGGGATGCCGTAGCGGAGGACGGTGAAGTGCTGTCCGTAGAGCTCGCGGTAGCTGTGGACGAGCATTTCGGCGGCGAGTTTGCCGGCGACGTAGAGGTGGCCGCTGCGTTCGAGGTCGACGGGGAAGTGTTCGTCGAGTTCGCCGCGGTCGGGGCCGGGGTCGGTCTGGGCGGCGCCGTACACCCAGACGGTGCTGGCGAGGACGGTGCGGCTGAGTCCGGCCTGCCGGGCGGCCTCGAGGACGGTGGCGGTGCCGTCGATGTTGACGCGGACGGCGCGGACGGGGTCGGCCGCGACCTCTTCGACGTCGGCGACGGCGGCGAGGTGGAAGACGACCTCGGTGCCGTGCAGGGCGGAGGTGAGGGCCGGCAGGTCGAGGATGTCGAGGTGTGCGTGGTCGGCGGCCGGGTTGAGGTACCGGTCGGTGGTGTCGACGGCGAGGACCTCGTGGCCGGCGGCGAGCAGCCGGTCGACGACGTGGGAGCCGATGAATCCGCAGCCTCCGGTGACGGCTACGCGCATGGTGCGTTCTCCTTGGTCCGGCGGGTCATCGCGCGGCGAGTCGGCGGTGGACGGCGGTGACGGCCTCGATCACCCGGGCGATCTCGTCCTCGGTCATGTCGGAGTGCACGGGGAGGCAGACGTGGCGGGCGCACACGTCCTCGGCGGCGGGCAGCGGCGGGCCCTGGTAGGGGCCGAGGACGGGCTGCCGGTGCAGCGGGAGGTCGTACACCTCGCCGGCGAGGCGGACGCCGAAGCCGTCGTACACCTCGCGCTTGAAGCGGGCGCGGTCGCTGCCCGGGGGCAGCAGGGCGATGTACTTGTAGATGTTGCTGCGGCAGCCGGGGGGCTCGGGCAGGGGTTGCAGGCCTTCGATGCCGGCGAGCGCGTCGTCGTAGCGGCGGGCGACCTCGCGGCGGGCCTCGACGAACTCCTTGAGCCGGCGGAGGTGGATCGTGCCGACGGCGGCGTTCAGTTCGCTGAGCCGCCAGGCGTACCCCTCGCGGACGTGGTGGTTGGCGCCGAAGCTGCCCTTGCCCTGGTCGCGGTAGATGCGGGCCTCGTCGCGGACCTCGGCGGACGCGGTGAGGACCATGCCGCCCTCGCCGCTGGTGACGACCTTCGTCGGGTAGAAGGAGAAGGCGGCGCCGAGGCCGAAGGTGCCGGCTGCGCGGCCGTCGTGGCTGCTGCCGTGCGCGTGGGCGGCGTCCTCGATCAGGGGGATGCCGCGGGTGTCGCAGAGGGTGCGCAGGGCGTCGACGTCGGGGGTGATCAGCCCGCCGACGTGGACGAGGACGACGGCGGCGGTGTCCGGGGTGAGGGCGGCCTCGAGCGTGGCGGGGCCGAGGGCGAAGGTGGCGGGGTCGACGTCCGCGAACACCGGGGTGCCGCCGGCGTGCAGGACGGCTCCGGCGGTGGCGTAGAAGGTGACGGCGGGGACGACGACGTCGCGGCCGCGGACGCCGACGGTGCGGAGCAGGATCTCCAGGGCCGCCGTGCCGCTGGACACGGCGACGGCGTGGGCCGCCGCGTGTTCGGCGGCGAAGGCCTGTTCGAACCGTTCGGTCCACGGGCCGAGGGTCAGTGCGCCGGTGGCGAGGATCTCCTCGGCCGCGGCGGCGACCGCCGCACGGTCGGCCTCGTCGAACACGATGCGCGCCGCGGGTACCCCCACGTGACACCTCCGGTTGCCTGGTGGGCGGCCCGCCCGTCATTGGGCGGGGCATCTCAGGCTAAAACGGGCATCTTGGTCAGGGGTGGTCGGCGGGCGCCGACCGGGTGGTCACCGCTCGACGGCGCGGGCGAGCCCGTAGGGGCGCGGGGGGGCACCTACGGGTTTGCCCGCAGGGCTGTGTGCGGGTGGTGGCAGGCGGCGGTGTGGTCCAGGCCGGGTGCGGCCTCGGTGGGGGTCGGGTCGTCCTGTTCGCAGCGGGTGCGCCGGTCGGTGTCGAGGGCCGCGTAGACGGGGCAGCGGGTGCGGAAGCGGCAGCCCTGGTGGCGGACGGTGGGCGAGGGCGGGTCGCCGGCCAGCAGCACCTTGGTGCGGCTGCGTTCGGCGGCCGGGTCGGGCAGCGGGACGGCGGAGAGCAGGGCGCGGGTGTAGGGGTGCCGGGGCCGTTCGAAGACCTCGTCGACGGCGCCGGCCTCGACCGTGCGGCCGAGGTACATGACGCTCACCCGGTCGGCGAGGTGCCGGATCACCGAGAGGTCGTGGGAGACGAAGAGGTAGGCGAGGCCGAGTTCGGCCTTGAGCTGCCGGAGCAGGTTGAGCACGCCGGCCTGGACGGAGACGTCCAGGGCGGAGACGGGTTCGTCGAGCACCAGGAGGTCGGGCTGCACGGCGAGGGCGCGGGCGATGGAGATCCGCTGCCGCTGGCCGCCGGAGAACTGGTGGGGGTAGCGGTCGGCGTGGGCGGGCTCGAGCCCGACCTGGCGCAGCAGGTCGGGTATCCGGCGGGCGATCTCGGCGCGCGGGGTGCGCTGGGCGAGGAGGGGTTCGGCGATGACGTCGCCGATCGGCATGCGGGGGTCGAGGCCGGCGGCGGGGTCCTGGAAGACGATCTGCACGCGGGCGCGGAGCCGGTGGGCGGCGGCGCGGTCGAGGCCGGCGGTGTCGTGGCCGAGGAGTTCGATCCGGCCGCCCTGCGGCCGGGCGAGGCGCAGCAGTTCGTAGAGGGTGGTGGATTTGCCGGAGCCGGACTCGCCGACCAGGCCGAGGGTCTCGCCGCGGCGGATGTCGAGGTCGACGCCGTCGACGGCGTGGATCTCGCCGATCCTGCGTTTGAGGACGGCGCCCTTGAGTCGGGGGAAGGTCTTGGTGAGGCCGGTGACGCCGAGGACGGTCTCCCGTTCGGCGCGCGGCAGGTCGGGACGGCGGGGGGCGGGGAGGTCGGGGACGGGGTAGACCTCGGCGGGGGCCGGGCGGCGTTCGGCGAGTTCTGCGGCGCGCAGGCAGGCGGCGAGGTGGCCGTCGCCGGGGGTGGTGGCGGTGAGGGGTGGTTCGGCGGTGCGGCAGTCGTCCTGGGCGAGCGGGCAGCGGGGGGCGAAGGGGCAGCCGGGGCCGCTCCCGCCGGGCAGGGGCGGTCGGCCGGGGATGGGGACGAGTGGTCCGCCGCGGCCGTCGAGGCGGGGGACGGCGCCGATCAGGCCGAGGGTGTAGGGGTGGTGGGGGCGGGCGAACAGGTCGTCGACAGGGGCGGTTTCGGCGATCCGTCCGGCGTACATGACGGCGACCCGGTCGGCGCTGCCGGCGATCACGCCGAGGTCGTGGCTGACCAGGACGAGGGCGGCGCCGGTCTCCCGGCGGGCGGTGCGCAGCACGTCGAGGACCTGGGCCTGGATGGTGACGTCGAGGGCGGTGGTGGGTTCGTCGGCGAGGATGATGTCCGGGTCGTTGGCGATCGCCATGGCGATCATGGCGCGCTGCCGCATGCCGCCGGAGAACTCGTGCGGGAAGCTGTCGAGGGCGCGGCCGGGGGCGGGGATGCCGACGAGGTCGAGCAGGTCGGCGGCGCGTCTGCGGGCGGCGGCGCGGTCGAGCGGCTGGTGGATGCGGACGGCTTCGGCGATCTGGTCGCCGATCCGGTAGACGGGGGTGAAGGCGGAGAGCGGGTCCTGGAAGACCATGGCGATCCGGCGGCCGCGGATCGCGGCGAGTTCGCGGGCGGGGAGGCCGAGGAGTTCGCGTCCGTCGAGGCGGACGGAGCCTTCGACGCGGGCGGTGCCGGGCAGCAGGCCGAGGACGGCGAGGGCGGTGACGGACTTGCCGGAGCCGGACTCGCCGACGATGCCGAGGGTTTCGCCGCGGTGCAGGTCGAGGTCGATGCCGCGGACGGCGGGGCCGGTGCCGAAGTCGACGGTGAGGTCCCGGACGGTGAGGAGGGCGGGGGTCACGGGGTGCTCCGGTGCGTTCGGGGGGCCCGGTTCGTCGGGCGGGGTCGGTTCGTTCGGCGGGGTCGGGCGCGGCGGCGGCCGGGCTCGGAGGTGGGGTCGAGGGCGTCGCGCAGGCCGTCGCCGAGGAGGTTGACGGCGAGGACGAACAGCACCAGCAGGGCGGCGGCGAAGTAGAACAGCCACGGGAAGACGGGGGCGTCGGCGGTGCCGGCGGCGAGCAGGGTGCCGAGGGAGACGTCGGGGGCGCGTACGCCGAAGCCGAAGTAGGAGAGGGCGGCCTCGCTCATGACGGCGCCGCCGACGGCGATGGTGGCGTCGATGATGAGGAAGGAGGAGACGTTCGGCAGGATGTGCCGCCAGATGATGCGCAGCGGCCGCACCCCCATGAACCGTGCGGCGGCGACGAATTCGCGTTCACGCAGCGAGCGGGTCATGGAGCGGACGACCCGGGCGGTGATCATCCAGTTGAAGAGGGCGAGCAGCAGGACGAAGGCGAGCCAGCCGGTGCCGCGGAGCCGGGGCGAGACGATCGCGACGACCAGGAAGGCGGGGAAGATCAGCATCAGGTCGACCAGGAACATCAGCAGCCGGTCGGTCCAGCCGCCGAAGTAGCCTGCACAGGCGCCGACCAGGGAGGCGAGCCCGGTGGAGAGCACCGCCACGAGCAGGCCGATGACGAGCGACTTCTGGAGGCCGCGGACGGTCTGCGCGAAGACGTCCTGGCCGATGCCGTTGGTGCCGAACCAGTGCTCGGCGGAGGGCGGTCTGCGGATCTCGCCGTAGTTGGGGGTGGCGTAGTCCCAGGGCGTCAGGTGGGGGCCGAGGAAGGCGAGCAGGAAGAGCAGCAGTAGGACGACGGCGCCCACCAGTGCGCCGCGGGAGGCGGCCAGGCGGCCCGCGACCAGGCGCAGCCGTCCGACGGGTGCGGGCCGGTCGGCCGGGCCGGCGGCGGTGGCGGTCTCGGGGAGTGCGGAGGTGGCCATCAGTACCTGACCCGGGGGTCGAGCGCGGCGTGCAGGACGTCGGCGAGGAAGCCGGCGGCGAGCACGGCCACGGCGGCGAACAGGTTGACGGCGACCACGGCGTTGATGTCCTGTTCGTTGACGGCCTGGATGAACCACTCCCCCATGCCGTGCCAGCCGAAGATGGTCTCGGTGAAGGCGGCGCCGGTGAAGATTCCGAGGAAGCTGTAGGCGAACATCGTCGACATCGGGATGACGGCGGTCCGCAGGCCGTGCTTGACCAGGGCGCGGCCTCGGGTGAGGCCCTTGGCCTCGGCGGTGCGCAGGTAGTCGGAGCCGAGCACGTCGAGCATGGTGGAGCGCTGGTAGCGGCTGTAGGTGGCGAGGCCGCCGAGGGCGAGGGAGAGGGTCGGCAGCAGCAGGTGCAGGCCCCAGTCGGCGAGGTGGGTGCCCAGGCCGCCGGCGAGGTTGGGGGTCTCGTAGCCGGTGAAGGGGATCACCTCGTGGCCGGCGGCGTCCTTGGCGGCGATGGCGCCGTTCTTGAGCAGCAGGGCGACGAGGAAGACCGGGGTGGAGAGCAGGACGAAGGAGAAGACGGTCAGCGCGCGGTCGGAGAGGCGGTACTGCCGGACGGCGCTCCAGGCGCCGCCGGCGACGCCGAGCAGCATGCCGAGCAGGCTGCCGACCAGCAGCAGGCGCAGGGAGACCCAGATGCGGCGGCCGAACTCCTCGTTCACCGGGGTGTTGTGGATGGTGCGGCCGAGGTCGGCGTGGCGGAGCAGGCCGCCGGCCCAGGTGGCGAAGCGTTCGACGACCGGGGTGCGGTCGTTGATGTTGAGCGCGGTGAGCTGCCGGTCGACGGCGGCCGCGGAGGGGCGGGGCTGCTTGGCCTCGAAGTATGCGCGCGGGCCGAGGGCGGCGCAGGAGAGCGCGTAGGCGAGGAAGACCGCGGCGGTCAGGAGGACGGCGTAGTAGCCGAGCCGTTTCGCCAGGTACCGGATCACGGTCTACCGCCCGGGTGGTGCGCACGCCTGTCCAACATGGTCATATGCCTTCGTTCGGAGGGGTTTTGACGCAGCTTCGCGCAGCAGTTGTACGGCACGGCCGGTCGGCCGTCCAGGGGGTGCTGCGGAGGGCCGTTCCGACGGTCGGTCGAACGCCCTGGTCACAGTCGATCAGACGGGTACGGACGGGATGTTGCGGCGGCGTTGCGCCGCGTTTCCTTTCGATCAGTTCTGCGCATCGACCCCTGGTGGCTGAAGTGATGGGCTGTTACGTTCGGCCCGTCGGCACCGACTTGGCTGCCCACGTTCAAGTGCCGCCACACCTGGCGGCCGTCGACTCTTCGAGACCCCGAGGACACCCGTGATGGACGCATCGCTCGCCACCCGCAGACTCGGCCGCGCCGCAGCCGCCGCGATCGCCGTGGCCCTGGCCGCCACGGCCTGCAGCAGCCCGGCCGACGGAGCGGCCGACGGAGCGGCGAAGACGGTGGTGCCGACCGTGGGCGCCGAGGACAACAACCCCCAGCCGCTGGAGCGGCTCCGCGACGGCGGCGAGCTGCGCCAGCCGCTCCAGCAGTGGATCACCCAGTGGAACCCGTACCAGGTCGACGGCACGTACGGCGACGCGGTCGAGATCATGGGATACGTCGAGGCGAAGCTGTTCCGCTCGGACGCCAAGGGCGTCTACCACCCGGTGCCCGAGTACCTCGCCTCCGCCGAGGTCACCTCCACCTCGCCGCAGGTGGTCACCTACCGGCTCAACCCCAAGGCCGCCTGGTCGGACGGCAAGCGGCTCGGCGCCGAGGACTTCAAGGCGGTCTGGCAGGCCTCCAACGGCAAGAACCCGGCCTACAACCTCGCGGACTCCTCGGGCTACGAGCAGATATCGAGCGTCGAACAGGGCGCCGGCCCCGACGAGGTCAAGGTCACCTTCGCCGAGCCGTACGCCGACTGGCAGAGCCTGTTCAACCCGCTGCTCCCGGCCGCCGGGATCGCCACGCCGCAGGCCTTCAACGAGGGCTGGATCGAGAAGGTGCCGGTCTACGGCGGGCCGTTCAGGATCGCCAACGCGGACAAGACCGCCCAGACCATCACCCTCGAGCCCAACCCCGGCTGGTGGGGCCCGAAGCCCAAGCTGGAGCGGATCACCTACCGCGTGATGGACTCCGCCGCCATCACCCAGGCCTTCCTCAACAACGAGGTGGACTACGCCTCGGCCGGCACCGCCACCGCCTACGGGCAGCTCAAGGACGCCAAGGACGCCGCGATCCGCACCGGCACGCCCTGGGACGAGGTGCACATCTCCTTCGGCGGCAACGGCGCCCTGGCCGACCAGAAGGTCCGTCAGGCCCTCGGGCGGGCGCTCGACCGCGCCTCGCTGATCAAGATCGTCAACAAGGGTGTGCCGGTGGAGTTCAAGCCGCTGGACAACCACCTGTTCATGACCAACCAGAACGGCTACCGGGCCAACGCCGGGGACTGGGTGAAGTACGACCCGGCCACCGCCGGGAAGCTGCTGGACGAGGCCGGGTGGAAGGACTCCGGCGGCACGCGGAGCAAGGACGGCCGGCCGCTGGAGCTCCACTACGTGATGAGCGACGGCTCCACGCAGGCCCAGTCCGACCTCGCGGCGGCCGTGCAGAGCATGCTCCAGCAGGTCGGGGTCAAGCTGTCCGTCGACAAGGTGCCCAGCAAGGAGTACTTCTCCAAGTACATCAACCAGGGCCGGTTCGACCTCGCCAGCTGGCGCAACACCGGCTCCTTCCCGCTGTCGCGGACCGTCCCGATCTACCGGGCGCCGCAGGGCGACAACGTCTTCGGCAACTACTCCAAGCTGAGCACCCCCGAGATCGACTCCCTGCTCCGCAAGGCCGCCGCCACCCTCGACCCGGCCCAGGCGGCCGACCTGTACAACCAGGCCGACGTCCGGATCTGGGAACTCGCCCACACAGTCGAGCTGTACCAGCGCCCCAGCATCGTCGCCGTCCGCAAGGGCCTCGCCAACTTCGGCGCCGGCAGCCTCGCGGACACCGTCATCACCTCGGTCGGCTGGGAGAAGTAACCCGGACACCGCCTGGCCGGCGGACCTCTCGGCACGCCGCACCGGCAGTCGCTGTCGGTGCGGCGTGCGACGATCCCCGGCACGACCACCCACGACGACCTGCTGCGCCGGGTCGCGGCGCACGCCCGGAACCCGTCCCGGGCACTGCCGCCCGCCGCCGGCCGTGCGGACGTCGCCGAGGCGGAACGGCAGCTGGGGTTCGGCCTGCCCGCCCTGCTCGCGCGGCTCTACACCGAGGTCGCGAACGGCGGCTTCGGCCCGGAATACTGCCTGTTCCCCCTGATCGGCGAAGGCCGGACGGCCACCTCCGCCCACCGGGCCGAGTACGGCCCGGCGCACGGCCGGGCCGACCTGCCGCCGCACTGGCCGCACGGTGTGCTCCCCGTCCTGGACTGGGGCTGCGCGATGTACGCCGCCGTCGACTGCCTGCACCCCGACGCCCCCGTGCTGCTCTTCGAGCCCAATGCCGGGCCCGAGGACCGGGCGGACGCCGGGTTCGAGGACTCGCCGTCACTGGCCGCCTGGCTGGAGTCCTGGCTGTCCGGCACGGGCTGGTGGGAGGAAGAGGTGATGCTCGGGCCGGCCGCCGTCGAACCCCGGCCCTGGCCGGATGCTTCCCGGCGTCTCCGCGGGCACTCCTGACGCGGTGCAACCCCGGTCCACGCCGATCACCCAGCGCCGCCCCGGCCACTACGCGCCGGTCGTTCACGCGGCCCTGTCGCTCGAGGAGGCGGTCGCCCGCCGCTCCACCTGACGCTGCGCCACGGCGAAGACCTCCGAGGCCCTCGCCCGTCGACCCGCCGCCGGTACGCCCTGACGCACGGTCCTCGTACGCGGCGTCCGCCCGCACGGGAAGGCCCGACCGCGGCGCCGGAGGCCCTTCCCGTGCGGGCACCCGCCTGACCTGCGCATCCCTGCTCCCGCGTGCCGCCCGGGGGTTGCCGGCGAGAGCCGCCGATGGGGTAGGTTAGCCTTGCCTAATTCGAACGGCTGGAGGGGTGTCATCCATGGGGCACGGCTGGGAGGGCGTTGTCCTCAAGCTGATGCGGGGCAGGGACTTCGAGTTCACGGTGACCGCGGTCGACGAGGTGACCGAACACTACCGGAGGGTGCGGTTCACCGACGGCGGCATGCTCGCCGAGACCGGCGTGCACCCGACGATGTGGGTACGCATCTGGTTCGACAACGCGGGCAAGCCTCACCAGCGCGCCTACACGCTGGTCGATCCCGACCCTGTTGCAGGAACGTTCAGCCTCGAGTTCGCATTGCACGACGGCTGCGCCAGCGACTGGGCGCGGAAGGCCGAACCGGGCGACACCGTCCAGGCGACCGTGCAGGGCTCCGCCTTCACCGCGCCGGACCCGCCGCCCCGGCAGATGTTCGTGATCGGTGACTCGGCGTCCGTTCCCGCCGTCAACTCGCTGCTGTCGGCGCTGCCCGAGGTGCCGGCCACGGTCTGGCTGGAGACCCAGCACGACTCCGACGAGCAGCTGCCGCTGCGGGCGGACCCGGAACGGCACCAGGTCCATCGGCTGCCCCGCCGGGAGGCCGGCGCCCACCTGGTGTCCGAGGTCCGCGAGGCGCTTCCGCCGCTGCTCACCGACCCCGCCGGCGCCTTCGTGTGGATCGCCTGCGACACCGCCACCACCCGCACCCTGACCCAGTTCGCCCGCAAGGAACTGGCCCTGCCGAAGCAGAGCGTCAACGCGCTGGGCTACTGGCGGCCCTGACGACCCGTGGTGCCGGCGCGGGGACGGCCCCGCGCCGACACCACGCCCGTTCGGACCGCCGCCACCGGTGGCGTCCGTCCCCGTGCGCCGGCGCAGTGCGAAGCGTACGACCCGTCCAACCCGTCAGAACGAGGAGAACCATGACCGCCGCCACCACGCCCGAGGCCGTCCACGAGCAGACCGTGCCCGGATTCGGCACCGTCACCATCCGCCCGCTGGACCCGGCCGGCGACTCCGCCCTGGTGCACGGCTGGGTGAACGAGGAGAGAGCCCGTTTCTGGGGCATGGTCGGCCACACCCGCGAGATGGTCCAGAAGATCTACGCCTACGTGGACTCGCTCGACACCCACCACGCCTACATCGTCCAGCGCGACGGCACCCCCGTGGCACTGTTCCAGACCTACCGGCCGGAGCACGACCCGGTCGGCGAGTGCTACCCCGTCCAGCCCGGCGACTTCGGCGTCCACCTGCTCATCGCCCCGGCCGACGACGAACCCGCCCCCGGCTTCACCGCAGGCCTCGTCGCCGCCCTCACGGGCTTCGCCTTCGCCGACCCCGACACGCAGCGCATCGTCGCCGAGCCGGACGCCCTCAACGAGAAGTCGATCGCCCGGGTGCTGCGCACCGGCTTCGAGCTCGGCCCGCAGATCGACCTGCCCCACAAGCGCGCCCAGCTGGTCTTCCTGACCCGCGAGTCCGTCGCCCACGTCCTCGCCGCCCGGGCGTAGCGCACTCCCGGCGCCCGGCCGCTCCGGCGGCCCCGGCCGGGCGGCGAAGGAACCCGTGCGGGTGTCCCGAGCCGCAACCACACCCTCCGACGGCACGGAATCCCGTAAGGTCGGCCAATGGCGAAGTACTTCGACGTGCACCCGCAGACCCCCCAGCTGCGCACCATCCGCACCGTGGCCGACAGTCTCCGGTCCGGAGCCCTGGTCGCGTACCCGACCGACTCCTGCTTCGCGCTGGGATGCCGGCTGGGCAACCACGACGGCATCGAACGCATCCGGTCCATCCGCCGGCTCGACGACCGCCACCACTTCACCCTGGTGTGCGAGAACTTCGCGCAGCTGGGGCAGTTCGTCCACATCGACAACGACGTGTTCCGTGCCGTCAAGGCGGCGACGCCGGGCAGCTACACCTTCATCCTCCCTGCCACCAAGGAGGTCCCCCGCCGCCTGATGCACCCCAAGAAGAAGACGGTGGGGGTCCGGATCCCCGACCACGTCGTCACCCGGGCCCTGCTCGCCGAGCTCGGCGAGCCCCTGGTCTCGAGCACCCTGCTCCTCCCCGACGAGAGCGAGCCGATGACGCAGGGATGGGAGATCAAGGAGCGGCTCGACCACGTGCTGGACGCCGTGGTGGACTCGGGCGACTGCGGCACCGAACCGACGACCGTCATCGACTTCTCCAGCGGCGAGGCCGAGATCGTCCGACACGGGGCAGGGGACACGTCGCGCTTCGAGTGACGCCGCGGGTACCGCCGGGGCGCGGGGAACTGCGCCCCTGTGGGTCACCCATGCACGTTCGACGACGGGGCCGGCCAGGTGACGGAGGGGCCGGTCGGGCCAGGGCGCCGTTGGGGGCCGGTCAGGCCAGGCCGCCGTTCGTGAAGAGGACCTGGCCGTTGACCCAGCGCCCGGGGCCGGCCAGGAAGGCGACGGTCTCGGCGATGTCCTCGGGCGTGCCGAGGCGCTCCAGCGGGGGCTGGGCGGCCAGGCGGTCGACGGTCTCCCGGTCCTTGCCGTCGAAGAAGAGCGGGGTGGCCGTGGGCCCGGGCGCGACGGCGTTGACGGTGATGTCGCGGCCCCGCAGTTCGCGGGCCAGGATCAGCGTCATGGCCTCGACCGCACCCTTGCTCGCGGCGTAGGCGGCGTAGCCGGGGAAGGCGAGCCGGGTCACCGAGGTGGAGAAGGTGACGACTGCGCCGCCGGACCGGACGCGGCGGGCCGCCTGCTGGGCGACCACGAAGGTGCCGCGGATGTTGGTGCGGTGCATCCGGTCGAGTGCGGCCAGGTCGAAGTCGGCGACCGGGCCCAGGATCATCTGTCCCGCGGTGTGGACGACGACGTCGATGCCCCCGAACTCCGCCTCCACGGCGTCGAACGCCCGGGACATGGCGTCCTCGTCCGCGATGTCGCCGGCCACGGCGACGGCCCGGCCGCCGTCCGCACGGATCGCCGCCACGAGGTCCTCGGCGGCGGTCTTGTTGCCCGCGTAGTGGACACCGACGGCAGTGCCGTCGGCCGCGAGCCGTCGGGCGACGGCACTGCCGATGCCGCCCGATGCGCCGGTGACCAGGGCGACCCTGCCGGTGTCGGACCGGGTCGTGTCGGGGTTGGTGGGGTCGGTCATGGCGGTGCCTCCCGCGCGCCTGCTTTGAAATGAACGACTAGTCCATATGAGCAGATGGTGAACGCTCCGTCCATATGTCAGAGTGGGCCTGCCAGCCACACGCATGCGGGAGTACGCCGATGACAGAGCCAGCGCAGGAGACGCCCCCGCGGGTACGGCGCGGACGCGGACGGCGGCCGGCCGGCGAGGTCCGTGCCGAGGTCCTCGCGGCTGCCGGAGCGATGCTGCTGGAGCAGGGCATGGCCTCGTTCACCATCGAAGGGGTCGCGGAACGGTCCGGCGCCAGCAAGACGACGATCTACAAGTGGTGGCCCTCCAAGGGGGCGCTCGCCCTCGACGGCTACTTCCACGCCGTCGAATCCACCCTGGCCTTCCCCGACACCGGCGACATCCAGGCGGACCTGACCGCGCAGATCCGCGCCTTCGCCCGCCTGGTGACCACGACACCCGCCGGGCGCGTGATCGCCGAGCTCATCGGCCAGGCGCAGACCGACCCCGACCTGTCCGCCGCGCTCCTCGAACGCTACTCCGGCCCCCGGCGGCAGCTCGCCGTCGAGGCGATGCAGCGCGCCCAGCAGCGCGGCCAGCTGCGCCCCGACGCCGACCCCGAGATCCTGGTCGACCAGCTCTGGGGCGCCTGCTACCACCGGCTCCTGCTGCCCAACCTCCCGGTGACCGAGGACTTCGCGGTCAGCCTGGTCACCAACCTCCTGCACGGCGTCCGGGCCTGATCTCGGCGCGCTCCCGGAGCGGCCCGGGCCGGCTGCTCAGGAGCGCAGGTGGCGGGCGCCGAGGCCGCGGCGGTCGCGGAGGAGGGCGCGGAGCGGTCCCGGACTCTCGTAGCCCACCCGGCGGGCGACCGCCGTCAGGGACAGCGACGTCGTACGGAGCAGGTGCTCCGCCTGCTCCACCCGAAGGCTCTGCACCAGGCGGATCGGCGAGCAGCCCAGGGTGCGCGTGACCGTGCGCTGCAGGGTGCGCTCGCTCACGCCGAGCTCGCGGGCGGCCTCGGCGATCGAGATCGGCTCCCCGATGCGGGCCCGCACCCACTCCTCGAACGCCGAGACCAGCGGGTCGTGCCGGGCCAGCGCGCTGGGGATCGTGTACGCGGCCTGCGAGGCCCGGTCGTCCACCACCAGGTAGCGCCGCACCAGGTCGGCGAGCGCCGGGCTGCGCATCCGGACGATCGCCAGGGCCAGGTCGAGATGGCTGAACGCGGCTCCGGCCGTGGTGATGCCGTCGCTGGTCGTCACCATGCGGCTCTCGTCGACCGTCACCCGGCGGTAGCGCTCCCGGAACACCGGGGCCAGCCACCAGCTGGTGGTCGCCCGCAGCCCGTCCAGCACCCCCGACTCGGCCAGCAGGAAGGTGCCGGTACAGGACGTGGCCAGCGCAGTACGTCGCTCCCTGGCCTCCGCCAGCACCCGGCGCGCCGCCCGCTGTGCGGGTGAACCCACGGTCTCCACCAATGCCTCCGGCCGGCGCTCCATGAGGGCCGGCACCACGAGGATGTCCGCGTCCTCGGCCTCGACGACGCTCTCGGTGTCCACCCGGTGCCCGAGCCCGGTGCGCACCCGCCGCCGCACCCCGACGGTGCGGATGTCGAACCTCGGCGGTGCTGCCCCGGCCAGCTGCCCGCGCAGCGCATTGGCGGAGTGGAGCACGTCGAGAATCCCCGACACCCCTGAATCGAACGCCCCGTCCAGGACGAGCACCGCTGCTTTCATCCCGACACCCTAACCGGTCGCCGCATGTCGGAATCAGTGCGCGGGATGCCGGTTCCGACACTCCCGCCGCCGTCTCCGCCGTACCTAGGGTCGAGCCATGACCACGTACGACATGGCCCCCACCGACGCACCGAGCACCCGCAGCCGCACGCACACCTGGCAGCCGCGCCCCGACACGACTCCCGAGATCCTCCGCATGAGCGGCCTGGAGATCCTCCAGGCCGCGATGAAGGGTGCGCTGCCGGCCGCCTCGATCATGAGCACTCTGGGCTTCCGGCTCACCGAGGTCTCCGAGGGGCTCGCCGTCTTCGAGGGCGACCCGGGCGACCACCTGCTCAACCCGATGGGAACCGTCCACGGCGGCTTCCTCGCCACGCTCCTGGACTCGGCACTCGGCTCGGCGGTCATGACACGCCTACCCGCGGGAACCATGTACACCACCGTCCAGCTGGGCGTGCACATGATCCGACCGGTGCTCTCCGACACGCCCACCCTGCGGTGCGAGGGCCGCGCCCTCCACGTCGGCCGTACCACCGCCACCGCCGAGGCCCGCATCGTCGACACCCTCACCGGCAAGCTCTACGCCCACGGCACCACGACCTGCGCCGTCCTCCGCTCCTGACCCTCCTGACCTCCTGACGCCCTGGCAGCACTCGAGCCCGGCTGAGGTCGGGCCCGGCTGGACCGGGCTGGGCTGGCGGCGGTCTGTGCGCTGCTCTTCGCCCTGACCTGGACCGTCGCGGGCTGGGTGGTGGGTGAGTTGGTCGACGGGTTGTCTCCCCTCCAGAAGTAGCCCCGGTCTGCCGCTCAGGTGGTGGGCAGGGCCGCGGTCGGGCTGTCGGCGGCGACAGGCGGAGCGGTGCGGTGAGCACGTTCGACGGCCTGACCCCAGTACGTTCCGGCGACCATGAGCACTGTGCCGAGGGCGGCAGGGGCGGTCAGGTGTTCACCGCCGAGGCCGATGCCGACCGCCACTGCCCAGACAGGCTCGGTGCCGAGCAGCAGGCTGGCCCGGCTGGCGGAACTGCGCTGCACCGCCCAGGTCTGGGCGAGGAAGGCGAACACACTGCAGAACAGGGCGAGGTGGAGCAGCGAGCCCCAGGTCGATGCGCTCGCGTGGGCGAGGACCGACAGGCCGGAGGCCGCGGGCACCGCGAACACCACTGTGCCGACCACGGTCTGCACTGCCGTCAGGTGCATCGGGCGCAGCTCGCGTCCCGCGGTGAGCCTGCCGACCAGGGCTACATGCGCGGCCCTGACCAGTGCGGCGGCGAGCATCAGCAGGTCGCCGATCCCCGGAGTCCGTAGCCCGGTGCCGGACATCAGGAGGCCGACGGCGACGATGCACAGCCCTGCGGCGGCGAAGAACCTGGCCGGTAGCGGGCCGCGCCCGCCGATGCGGTCCAGGAACGGGGTCAGCACGATCGTCAGACTGATGATCAGGCCGGCGTTCGCGGCGCCGGTGTGTGCCACCCCGTACGTCTCGATCGCCAGGACGGCGGCCTGCGTGAGGCCGAGGACCGAGCCGTAGCGCAGTTCATCCCGCCGGAACCGTGCGGACGGGCGGCGCCCACGAAGGGCACTACCCGCGAACGCGGCACGGCCGGTACGCGCGGTACGGCCGGCACTGGCTGCACGGCCGGCGAGCGCGGCACCGACCGCGATCACGGCGAGGGCCGCGAGGGCGGAGAGTGCGTAGCGCGCGAACAGGACGACGAGGACGGGGACGGCTCCGGTCGCGGACTTCGCGGCGAGGTAGCTGGAACCCCAGACGATCGCCACGAGCAGCAGGACCAGGTCGGTACGGCGGGAATCAGGCACGGCCACCACGCTGCCCGAGCAGTACGGTGAAGCCAAGGGCGACCTTCTGAAAGGATCTTTAAGTACTGCCTACAGTGTTGCCTACACTGTCTGCATGGACGAACGCCAACTGCGGGTCCTGCGGGAGCTCGGCGAACTCGGCAGTGTCACCGCCGTCGCCGAGGCGATGATGGTGACGCCGTCGGCCGTCTCCCAGCAGTTGCGGCTGCTCCAGCGCTCCGCCCCGGTGCCACTGACCGAGCGTGACGGGCGGCGGCTGGTGCTCACCGACGCCGGGCGGGCTCTCGCGGACGCGGCGATCGACGTGGCGGCGGCGCTGGCCCGGGCCCGGCATGCCGTCGACCGGTACATCGAGCAGCCGCAGGGCGAGGTGTCGATCGCCGCCTTCCACAGCGCGGGCGCAGCGTTCTTCCCGCTGCTGCTGCGGCACTCGGCCGGCACCGCCGACTTTCCGCGGCTCGCCCTCGCCGACGAGGATGTCGCCCAGGACCGGTTCCCCCGACTCACCCGGGACCATGACCTCGTACTGGCACACCGCCTCGACCACACTCCGGACTGGCCCCGGACCGTGGCGGTCACCCCGCTGCTCCACGAGCCGCTGGACGTTGCCCTCCCTGCCGACCATCCGCTGGCCGACCGCGCCGAGGTGACCCCGCACGACGTCGCCGGTCTGCCGTGGATCACCGTCCATGACGGCTTCCCGCTGCTGGCCACCATCGAGGCCATTGGCGCTGCTGCCGAGCGGCAGCTCGACATCGTCCACCGCATCAACGAGTTCACGGTGGCCGCGGAGGTCGTCGCCGCCGGCGGCGGTGCGGCCCTGATGCCCCGGTGGACCGGCCCGCAGCACCCGGCCGTCGTCCTCCGTCCGCTGGCCGGTGTGCACGCACGTCGGCACATCGACGTACTGCACCGCCCCGAACGCACCGCCCGCCGGGCTGTCCGGACCGTCCTGCGGGCACTGGTCCAAGCGGCCGACACCGTCCGCGGCAGCGGCAGCGGCAGCGGCAGCGGCAGCGGCAGCGGCAGCGGCAGCGGCCGCCCGTAGTCCGTGGGAGGCCCGTCGGCGCTACGGCTGCGGCTGCGGCTGCGGCGCCCCAACTGCCCAGCTCCCGGGCCAGATTCTTTCTGAAACGATCAGTTGCGTGACATCGCTGACGCGCCGTCAGCCGAGCGCCTACCGTAACGCGTGCCATCAACCATCCAGCTTTCAAGGGGGCACCGTATGTCCCGGAGCCGGAAGCTCCACCGCCTCAGCAACCCCGATTCTGTCGAGCGCCGCGCGCAGCGCATGCTGTTCCGTCACCTCCGTGACGACACCACTGCGGAACGCGGCCGGATGGCGAAGCGGGTGCATGAGCTTCAGCTCCTCCTGGCGATGGACCCGGTCGACTTCGAGCAGCTCATAGCCCGGTTGATGGAGGCCATGGGCATGCGGGTGGAGCTCACTGCCCGGTCGCGGGACGGCGGAGTGGACGTACGCGGGATCGACTCGGACCCGTTCCGCGGCGGGAACGTGATTGTGCAGGTGAAGCGGTACCGGGACACCGTGACCCCGTCCGCCGTACGGGACCTGTACGGGACGCTCCAGCACGATCGGGCCGCGACCAAGGCCGTCCTTGTGACGACCAGCAGGTTCGGGCCGAGCTCGCACCAGTTCGTCGCGGGCAAGCCGATCACGCTGATCAACGGCGCCGAGCTGGTGGGCCTGCTCAAGCATCACGGGTTCCACGAGGTGTTCGCAGCGGCTCGACACGGTGCCGTCGGCGCCGGCGGGGACGATCTGCCCGGTGTCGAGGTCGCTGCCGACCCGGCCCGGCTCCTCCTCCACTGGACCGGTGAGGAGGAGTACGACATCGCCGCCCTGGTGTGCCAGGGGAACAGGGCGCTGTCGGACGAGCACCTGGTTTTCTACAACAACGGATCGACGCCTGACGGTTCGGTGCGGCTGGTCACCGGCTACGGCGATGCGAACGCCTGCCTGATGGTCGACTTCGACGCACTGCCCGCCGACGCCGACCGGCTCGTCATCGTCGCCGCGGCCGACACCCAGAACCACCCGACCGCGACCATGGCCGGATTCGCGGGACCGGCTCTGATCCTCGAACCGGGTGCCGACCAGGACCCGGCGGTGGCGCACCTGGCCGACGGCGCCCCGGCCAACACTGCGATGCGCCTCGGCCGGTTCGATCGCGACACCTCCGGAAACTGGGACTTCACCCCGGCCCTCGCCGGGTACCCGGGCGGACTGCACCAGGCCGTCGTCGCGTACGGCCTCGAGGTCGAAGACTCGTAGCAGGATCGGCGGAGTGGCGATGCCCTGTCCGGTATTGCGGCCAGGAGCTGGGCCGTTCCTCCGTTGCCGTGGAACCGATGCGGCCGGTCGGCGGGCGCTCCCCGGGTCGGGCGTGCCGGGCGGCCGTCCGTCCGGCATCGGTGGAGAGGCGAGCGGAAAAGAGCGGGCAGGACCGAGCGGCTGCAGCGGGCGCCGGCGGTGCGGATATTGCCGACCGGAGGGGGTGGTGGTCGGCGGCACCTAGCGGGCGGGGGTCGGGCCAGGGTCAGCCGAGGATCGTCGGCTGCCCCTACGCGGGTATGTGCGTCGGGCGGCGCAGCGTGCGGCGGGCGTAGTCGATGGTGACCGCGCCGAGCAGCGGGCCCCAGGCGACCAGAGGGAGGTAGCAGAGCGTCATCACCAGGCCGGCAAAGCCGTGGGGCGCTTCGGGGCTGCCCATGTTCTCGGGGCTGCTCCAGACGATCAGACCGAAAGTGCCCACGGTGGTGAGGGTCAGGGCGCCGAGTGCGGCCGGGACGACCGCGGCCAGCGGGTGCACCCGGCGACCGCCGATCAGTGGCATCCAACGGGGAGCAGTGCGGCCCCAGGGCCGAACCAGGCCGAGGGTGAGGAAGGCCAGCAGCTCGGCGCCAATGCTGAGCGAGAGCATGTAGACCGTCCCCCAGCCTGGGACGACCCGGTGGAGTTCGGCCAGCAGTTCGCCCGTGAAGCCCATGGTGGCACCGAGGCCGAAGCACACCCGCCACAGGCCGGAGGGCACGGTGGTCCAGACAGCAGCCTTGGCGGCCAGCTGGGCCCAGTGGGGGGCAGGCACGGGCGCCGGCTGCGCAGCGGACATATGGGCGGCATTCATGGGACGGCTCCTTCCGCGGGCCGCCCCGGTGGCGGCCCGACATCTTCAAGGCTGACGTCGGCGCGGTGGTAGGCGGCAGATGCCGATCAGCAGGTTCTACCGCCCATGGGGCGTTCCGCGATGTGCCGATCGGCAGATGTACGAGTCTCTGACGGTCCGTAGGCTGACAGCATGTCGAAGGAGGCGCGATGATCTGGCAGGTAACCGCGGCGGTGGCCGTACCGGTGGCGGTGGTCTGCGGGCTGCTCCTGCGACGCCGGTTCGGCGGCGCGGCGGTGGTGACGGGGGCTGCAGCCTCGGTCTCCCTTGCGGTCACCGTCGACGCATGGGTGGTCGGGCAGTGGGCGGAGGCCGACCGCTTGCCGACGCTGCTGGGGCTGGCCGATCTGGTGGTCCTCCCGGTGCTGGTGGCGGTGGTGGTGCGAACGGACCGCAGTCGTTGCGGGCCTGCTGCGGCGGTGGCGGCCTCCGCAGCCGTGACGCTGTGGCCGTCCCGGTTCCAAGGAGCCGTCGGGCCGGGCGACACTCTGGCGCTGATCGGGTTCGGTGCGGTCCTCCTCGTACCGGCCGTACTCGCGGGCGGCTATCTGCGGGCGCTGGACGAGCGGCGACGAAAATCGGTGACCGCCGCGCGGCGCACCCAACGCCTGGAACTCGCCCACGACCTGCACGACTTCGTGGCACACGACGTCAGCGGCATGGTGGCGCTGGCCCAGGCCGGCACAGTCCTGGCATCCGCGGACCCGGCCCGGGCGGCAATGTTGTTCGAGCGGATCGAGAGCGCAGGCCAACTCGCGCTCACCTCACTCGACCGCACGGTCCGATTGCTACGCGCCGACCGTGAGGACGGCAGCGAGGACGGTGAGGACGATGGCGCCGAGCGCAGGCCACAGCCCGGGCTCGACGACCTCCCCGCGCTGGTGGAGCGGTTCGCCGGTGCCGGCAGCGCCGAGGTGCGGTTGGACGTGCCGGTCCCCACGGTCGACGTGTCGCGGGAGACGGCGGCCACCGCCTACCGGATTGTGGTCGAGGCTTTGACCAACGTCCGGCGGCACTCCCCCGGAGCCCGGACTGTGGACGTGCAGGTCCGGCGAGTCGGTGGGCAGTTGGACGTCACCGTCACCGACGACGGCACGGGCGCGCCCACCACCGGCGTGAGGCGGGGCGGCAACGGGCTGGCCGGGCTCACCGCCCGAGTGGAGGCTCTCGGCGGCTCTCTCACTGCCGGGCGCCAAGCCGGAACGGGTTGGCAGTTGGTCGCAACAATCCCTGTGGGGGTGGCACGATGAGCATCAGGGTCCTCCTGGCGGACGACGACGAGGCGATCCGCGGCGCCTACCGGATCATTCTCGATGCCCAACCCGATCTGGAGGTCGTCGGCAACGCTGCCGACGGGGTCGAGGCACTCGACCTGGCGCGTCGGCTGCGCCCCGACGTCATCCTGGCGGACATCCGGATGCCCCGGCTGGACGGCCTGGAGCTGACTCGGCAGCTGGGCGGGGAGTTCCGTGTCGTCGTGGTGACCACCTTCGATCTTGACGAGTACGTGCACACGGCGCTGAATGCCGGCGCGGCAGGCTTCCTGCTCAAACGCTCGGGGCCCGCGCTGCTCGCCGAGGCGGTGCGGGCAGCGGTGGCCGGCGACGCGCTGATCAGCCCGCAGATCACCGTGCGCCTGCTGCGTCAGCTGTCCGGCCGGACGGCGCCCGAGGACGCCCCGAGGTCCGACAGCACAGACGGCACCGCGGCAGTCCGGGAGGCGTTGACGGCCCGTGAGGCGGAGATCGCCGGGCTGGTCGGCGCCGGTGCGACCAATGCCGAGATCGGCGCTCGGCTGTTCATCAGCGCCGGGACGGTGAAGAACCACCTCGCGACGATCCAGCGCAAGCTCGGTGCCCGAAACCGCGTCGGAATCGCCGCTTGGTCCTGGGAGACCGCCCGCCGGTAGCCGTCCCGTGCCAGACCGGAACGAACACCGGGACAACCGAACACTGGAGCCCGCTGCGCCCAGGACCCGACGGCGGCAGGAAGCCGGGCCGTCCGAGGGCCAGCACGCATACACCCGTATGCTCTGCGGCACTTCGTGGAGAGGACTGTAGCGGTGCTGAAGTGGCGTTGAAGTGGCGTTGGTCGAAAATACGGGTCGAGGCCCGGCTCCGGCGCTGGCAAAAACAGGGCGCGAAGGAGGCGTGGTCCGAAGCCGAGGTGTCGGCGCAGAAAGCAGCGGCGATCGCTTCCCGAAGGTGGGGCCCGGACGTGCCGATCACGCTGCAGTGCAAGACCGCGGTCGCCTTCGCACAGGCGTGCCAAGGTCGGGACGCGGAGGCCGAGGAGTACCTGCGCCGCAGCATCCAGGTAGCGGCGAACGGGTGTCCGGGCGCGCATTGGCGGAAGCACGCACCGTACTCGCGGAGATTGTGAGACTCTCCGGACGCACAGCGGAAGCAGCCGAGGTCGCCCGGTCCGCGCTTGCGGCCGAGCCCGGCGCCGCCGAGTACGCGGACATCAGCGCACGCCGCACGCTCGCCCGGGCTCTGGGCGACCTCGGCCGGCACAGCGAGGCCGCCGAATCCCTGGCCTCCCTTGCAGCTCGCACGCCCCGCACGGGAGGGACCGCCGCAACGCACCTGCAGGACCGCGTCAACGCCCTGGTTCACCTCGCCTACCTCGGCCGGCACGAGGAGGTCACGCGGGAGGCAGCCGCCGTCCGGATCGACGCCGCCTCAGCGGACGGGGAGGCAAGAGAACTGGTCCCGCTGTCCGCACTCACCAGCCTGGCGTTCAGCCTGTCCGTGCAGGGGTGCTTCCAGGAGGCCGAGGCCCTGCTGCGCCCCGCCGTCGCACAGACCGACCCACGGGGCCGCGAACAGTTCGTCCGAACCCTTCAGCTCGGTCTCGGACGTGCACTGGTCGGGCAGGGACGGGCGGAGGAAGCGTGGCAGATCGTGGGCGGTCCGGCGTCCGCGGCCCCGGACGAACCGCTCGTCGCAGCGGCCGCGAACGCCGCCCCGCAGGATGCGAGCGCCACCGCGCTGATCCGCGCCACAACACTCCTCGCCCTCGACCGGCCCATCGATGCGGAACTCGAGGCACGCCGCTGCATCGAACTGTGCGAGAGCCACCTCGGCGAGTTCCACCACCGCCGCTTGGAGGCCGATACCGCTCTGGGCACTGCCCTCGCCCGACAGGGCGAACACGACGAAGCCGTCGAACTCCTGACGGCCGACCTCCACTCCTGGCACGCCCACTTCGGCGATGAGCATCACGGAACGAAGGCCGCCCGACTCGCACTCACGTCGGCGACCACGTATGCCTGACCGGTGTTGAGGGTCAGGAGGCGTCGCGCAGGCGACTGCCGCGGCCGGCTTTGGCGACGGCGTCCTGGAGCTCGTCGCGGTTCATGGTGGAACGGTGCGGGATGTCGAGGTTGGTGGCGCGTTTGTAGAGCTCGCCCTTGGTCAGTTTCGACAGGTCCTCCCCCTTCGCCCTGCCACCGGCGGTGACGCGCTTCTTCGCTCCGGCCGGCTCCTTGTCGGCCTTGGCGGTGGTGGAGGTGGACTTCGTGTCCGCCGCCGTCTTGGGGGTCCGACGGGACCGGGTTGCTGCCCGGTCCCGGGAGGTGGACGGTCCGGCCTCCGTGCCGCGGCCCTCACGCCGGTCGCCATCACCGCGACTGTCGCCACTGCCACTGTCGGAGGCTGCGGCGGTCTCGCCGGTACGGGCGGTGTCCACGCTGCGGCGCAGGAGGTCCATGAGGTCGACGACGTTGGTGGACTCCGGGGCCGGTCCGGCCGAGAGGGTGAGCTCGCGGCCGGCCTGCTTGTCCTCGATGAGCTTGCGGACCTGCTCCTCGAAGGTGTCCTGGTACGCCTCCGGGTCCCACTCGACGGCGAGCGCCTCGATCAGTTGCTCGGCCGTGGCCAGCTCCTGACCGGTGAATTTCGCCTTGCCGTCGGGCAGGTCGTCGATCTCCTTGCGCGGGTCGCGAACCTCGTCGGCGAAGTGCATGGTGTGCAGTTCCAGCAGGCCGCCCTCGGAGCGCACCGCGGTGAGGTACTCCTTGCCCCGCATGGAGAACATGGCCAGCCCGGCCCGGTTGGAGCGCTCGAGCACCTCGGTCAGCAGCTGGTAGATCTTGGCGTACTCGGGTCCCTTGGGGCCCAGGTAGTACGTCCTGTCGAAGAAGATCGGGTCGACCTGGGCGAGGTCGACGAAGCCGGAGATGTCGATGGTCCGCGAGCGGCCCGGGGAGATCTGCTCCAGCTCTTCGGGCTCCACGACGACGTACTCGCCGTCCTCGACCTCGAAGCCCTTGACGATGTCGCCGAACGCGACCTCCTCGCCGGTGCGCTCGTTCACCCGCCTGTTGCGGACCCGGTCCGCGGTGCCGCGCTCCAACTGGTGAAAGCGCACGGTGTGCGACTCGGTCGCCGTGTAGAGCGCGACCGGCACCGTCACCAGGCCGAACGTCAGCACCCCGGTCCACACCGGCCTGGCCATATCGGCCTCCTCCATGACGTGCCTCGCCGTACCGTGCCGCGGCGCCGGCCTCCCGCCCGACAGCCCGACCGCTCGACAGCCCGCTCCGACCGTACGCTCCGGCCGGCCGCCGGGCCACCGGGCTTCTGCGCAGCAGAGCATCAGGTCAAACCAGGCCCCGGGTCAGGTCACCGTGTGCACGGCTGCCATCGCGTCGAGCACCTCCCGGTCGGAGGGCGGGTGGAAGTCCGCGTACCAGTCGCCGACGTCCCGCAGGTACCAGGGCCGGTGCAGGCACACCAGCTCGTCGACCACCGGCAGGACCACGGCGGCGGCACGGGGCGCGCTCACGGGTGCGGCCATCACCAGTGCGGCCGGACGCCCGTCACGCAGACGGCAGAGCGCAGCACGGGCGGCGACTCCGGAGGCGAGGCCGTCGCCGACGAGGATCACCGTACGCCCCTCCACCCGGGGGAACGGGCGGTCGCCGCGGTAGAGCGCCTCGCAGCGTTCGACCTCGGCCCGCTCGTCGGCGACGGTACCGTCGAGCCCGTGCGCGGTCACGCCCAGCGTCCTCAGCGCGTTCTCCTCCCAGTGCGGGGGCGCGCCGGGCAGGAGGGCTCCCACGGCGACCTCCGGGCGGTCCGGTGCCCGGACGAGGCGCGCCACCATCACGTCGAACGGCGCCTCCAGCACGGCAGCGACGGCCGCGCCGACCGGCACACCGCCGGGCGGCAGGGCGAGGACCAGCGGGTCGGGCGGGACACCGCCGAGCCGCCGGCAGAGCAGTTCGGCGAGTTCCCGTCCGGCCTGCTCCCGATCGTGGAAACGCATCACGTCCACCTTCTGCCTGCCGCTTCCTCTGTCGGCCGGCGTCTACCCACCGCAAGGAAATCCAAGGCACATGGAGGTCGTCGGCGGTTCTCCCCCGCTGCACGGGCGGGGGTGACGTGGCGTGATGGAGCGACTGCGCGGGCGAACGGGAAACCGCGGCGGGTTCTGGCACGCTTTGCAGTCGCAGTCCGTGCACCGGCGTTGACGCCCTGTCGGGAAGCGCCGCGCCGACCCTCAGTAGGGCAGCGGGCGTCCGGACGGCGTTCTGAGGTCCAGCGGGGGCCGCGGGCGGCCGCGGCCGGGCTGCTGCACGGCGATCCGAATCCTGGCCATGACCCTCACCTCCTCTGACCTCGGTACAGAGTGACGTCTGCCCAGGGCCGATGCTTTCCAAGCCTGCTGGACGAATTTCCGTACCGGACCGCACAACCGAGTCGCACAACCGGGCCGTTGCTGATACCGCGTCCGGCTCAGGACGCCGCGCTCTCCGCCGCGATCATCGCGATCAGGCCGGGCCGCCCGTGTTCCGCCAGGTGCCGGCGCTGGCGGTCGGCGCCGTTGCCCTCGGCCAGTAGGCGGCGGACCAGCGGGGCCACCGCGCGGGTGTCGCCCAGGGCCTCCAGCGCCGGGCCGAGCCGGTCCATCATGCCGCGGACGATCTCTCCGGCCGGCCGGGAGAGGCCGGTGTCCGGGTCGTGCAGGGTGTCGCCCAGGCCGTACCGGGCGGCGTGCCACGCCGCGCCCTCCAGGCTCTCCGGAGTCCGCGGTGCCGGCGGGCGCCCTGCGGCGGCGTCCTGGATCGCGGTGACGACCAGTGCGCGGACGAGTCCGGCCAGCATGACTGCTTCGTCGGCGCGCAGTTGGACGTCCATCGCGCGCAGTTCCACGGTCGGGAACTTCGCCGAGAGCCGGGCCTGCCAGTACAACTGTCCGCGGTCGCGGATCAGCCGGGCCTCCAGCAGGTGGTCGATCCGGCGTTCGTAGTCCGCCGCGTCCGCGAAGTGGGGCGGGATGCCGCTGATCGGCCAGCGTCCGAAGACGACCGTGCGCCAGCTCGCGTAGCCGGTGTCGGAGCCGTACCAGAGCGGCGAGTTGGCCGACAGCGCGGTGAGCACCGGCAGCCAGGGGCGGAGGCGGTTGAGCACCTCGACGCCCGTCTGCGGGTCCGGGACGGCCACGTGCACGTGCATGCCGTTGATCATCGCCTCGTCGGCCAGCCGTGAGACGGCCTGTCGGATGGTGTGGTAGCGCGGGGCGTCGACGATCTCCGGGGGCGCGGAGGGCGCGTACGGGGCGGTGCCGCAGGCCGCGAGCCGGCAGCCAGAGGTCTCCGCGGCCTGCGCCAGGGCGTGGCGCAGGCGCAGCAGGTGCCCGCCGACCTCGTCGAGGTCCCGGCAGACCGGGGTGGCGACCTCCACCTGTGCCTGGAGCAGTTCGTTCTGGAGTTCGTCGTGGTGGATCGCGGGGTGGAGTCCGGCGATCGCGCGCACCGCGTCGACCCGTGGGAGTGGCAGGCCGCTGTCCGGGTCGAGCAGCAGGTACTCCTCCTCGACCCCGACGGTCGGACGGTCGCCCGTGTTCTCGAGAGGTCGGCCCCCGTCTGCCGTGTCGGTGCCTGCGTCCATGTCTCCGGGCTACCACGTCCGCCCGTTGACCACATCCGGGCGGGCACTCACCTGGGCTGGAATGAGCTGCTCACGACGTCGGGCGGCGTTCTGTGCGCCCCCGTGATCGACGTACGTGCCGGGTGCCGGGCGTCGTCGGGCACCGAGTACGTCTCGGTGATCGTCCGGGCACTCTCGGGATGCGGGTCGGGCATGCCCGCATGCCGTCATGCGTCTCCCGTGGCGGGCAGGTCGTTCTTCGCGGGCACGGCGGCGTCGCGGAGGGCGGTGACGAACCGGGCGGCGGGGGTGTCGTGGGGGCGGAGGGCGGCGTGGACGGTGCGGGTGGGGGGCTCGGTGAGGTCGCGGACGAGGACATCGGTGCGCAGCGCCGGGACGAGCAGGTCGGGGACGAGGGTGATGCCGAGGCCGGCGGCGACGAAGGCCTGCTTGCCGAGCAGGCTGCCGCAGTCGATGTCCAGGCGCGGGGTGAAGCCGGCCCGGGCGCAGAGGCCGGTGAGCAGGGTGGCGGAGCCGGAGTAGTCCTCGACCCAGGTCTCGTCGGCGAGTTCGGCGAGGTCGACCCGGGTGCGGCCGGCGAGGCGGTGGCCGGGCGGCAGCAGCAGCCGCAGGGGGTCGTCGAGCAGCGGGACGAGGTCGATGCCGGGCATCGCGGGCAGGCCGGGCGGGTAGTCGGTGACGACGGCGACGTCCAGCTCCCCTTCCTGAAGCCTGGGGAGCAGCTGCGGGGTGACGTCCTCGGTGAAGGTCACCCGCACGGACGGGTCGTCGGCGGCGAAGCGGGTGAGGGCCCGTGGCAGCAGGGTCGCGGCCGCGGTGGGGACCGCTCCGACGCGCAGCCGGCTGCTGCGCCGGCGGCCGGCGGCGGCCACCTCCTCGGCGGCGCGGTCGGCGCGGGCGACGATGGCGTGCGCGTGGTCGAGCAGGATCGCTCCCGCGGCGGTCGGCCGTACTCCTCTCGCGTGGCGCTCCAGCAGGGGGCTGTCCAACTGCCGCTCCAGTGCGGCGATCTGGCGGGACACTGCCGACTGGGTGTAGCCCAGCACCTCGGCCGCCCGGCTGATCGACGCCTGGCGGCACACCTCGCGGTAGGACCGGAGGGCTGCGAGTTCCATGGGCCGATCGTACGTCGAGGTATGCGTACTGCGCATGGGTGGGGTGCCGGATATTCGCTTCCGGCAGAGCAGCGGGCGGGCGAGGATGGCGGCGTCGGGCACGGCCGTGCAGGGTGTGCGGCTGCCGAGAGGGAGAGTGAGTGCGTCATGTCGGAGATCACCCGGATCGCGGCGCCGGCCGGGGTCGCGCCGAGCGGGCGGTACAGCCATGTCGTGAGCGGGCGCGGGCGGTTCGTCGCGGTGTCCGGGCAGGTGGCGCTGGACGAGGACGGCAAGCTGGTGGGCGAGGGCGATGCGGCGGCCCAGGTCCGGCAGGTGTTCGCCAACCTGGAGCGCTGCCTGGCCGCGGCGGGTGCGGGCTGGCGGGACGTCGTCAAGATCACGTCGTTCCTGACCGATGTCGCCCATCTGTCGGCGCTGCGGACGGTCTGGGACGAGGTGCTCGATCCGGAGCATGCCCCGGCGAGTTCGGCGGTGCAGGTCGCGGCGCTGGTCCGGCCGGAGTTCCTGGTCGAGATCGAGGCGTTCGCGGTCGTGCCCGAGGAGGCGGCGCCGTGAGGGTCGCGGTGTGCGGGCTCGGACGGATGGGGGGCGCGTTCGCCGACGCGCTCGTCGCCGAGGGACACGGGGTGACGGTGTGGAACCGCACGCCCGGGCGCGGGGTCGCGGGCACGGCGGTGGCGGAGAGCCCCGCGGCGGCGGCCGGTACCGCGGAGGTCGTGGTGGTGATGGTGCTCGACGGACCTGCGGCGCGCGAGGTGCTGTTCGGGCCGGACGGGGTCGCCCGCGGGGCCGCCGTCGCCGACGCGAGTGGCGGTGGGACGGTCGTGGTGAATGCGTCGACCGTCGGGCCGGACGAGTCCCGGGCTCTGGCGGCGGAGGCGGCCGGGGCCGGGCTGCGGTACGTCGAGGCGCCGGTCCTCGGGTCGGTGCCGGCGGTGCGGGCGGCGACGCTGACCGTCCTGGTCGGCGGCGAGGACTCCGACGTGGCGGCAGCGCTGCCCGTCCTGCGGGCCTGGTCGCACGCCGGGCAGGTCCGGCACACCGGGGAGGTCGGGACGGCGTCGGCGCTGAAGTTGGTGGCGAACCTCGGGCTCGGCGTGGTCGCGGCCGGGCTGCGGGACGCGGTCGCCCTGGGGCGGGAGCTCGGGCTGGCCCGCGAGGCCGTCCTGGACGTCCTCGCCGACGGGCACTTCGGCCGCCTCGTGGCCGCCAAGCGCGAGCGGCTCGACACGGGCGACTACGGCGGGGCCGACTTCACGCTGGGGGCGCTCGCCAAGGACCTCGGGCTGATGCTCGCGGCGGGCGGCTCTCTGCCGCTGCCCGTGGTCGAGGCAGCCGCCGGCGTCGTCCGGGCCGGAGTGGAGCGGGGCGGCGGGGACTCGGACATCGCGGTGCTGGGCGCCTGACCGGGCGTCGGTGCGAAGGGCGGCCCGCGTTCGCTCCCGGTGTGGGTGCGCCGGGATACCCTCCCGGTTCTGCCGGCCACGACGCCGGGCCGTTCACCGAAGGGGACAGTCGTGAGTTACCACATGCACCTGCGCGCCGTCCGGGAGTCCGAGGTCCGGAAGGAGTACGCCTGGCTGGAGGAGTTCATGGCCGCTGCCTGGGGCTGGGACGTCCACCCCGCCGAGTGCGCCGCGGGCGTCGCGAAGTCCTTCGAGAAGGACTTCGGCCTCGTGCACGAGCTCTACGAGGCGGCCGCCGGTCGTCCCGAGGGCGCGGGCGGGGCATGGGAGCTGCCCGTCTACGGCGGTGACGTCGTCCGCCACCCGACCGACGCGCAGCCGCCTTTCGCCCACCTGACGCCCGGGGCGACGCAACGGGCCTCGGCCTTCCTCACGGACGTCCCGTTCGACGCCCTCTGGGCATCGGCCGGCCGCCGTCTGCACGCCTCCTTCGGCCCGTCCTGGGCGGAGGAGGACGTCAGGGGCATCTTCGTCCGGCACCACGAAGGCATGCGGGCCTTCTACGACCGCGCCGCCGCGGACGGCAGGGCCGTCGTCAAAGCCTTCTGGTACTGAGCCCTTCCCCGACCGCCGGGGTCACCGGTCGGGACGGTGGTCCTGGCCTATCGCGGCGGCGAGGTCTTCGGCGGTGTCGACCGGGAAGGGCCCGCCGTTCAGCAGGACGGCGGATATCGTCACCTGGTCCGACCATTCGATGACCAGCCGCTCCCGGCCGCGCACGTAGCAGTTGCGGCCCCAGACCGTGCGGCGCCCCTGGATCTCCGGGAAGGCGGCAGGGCCGGGCTGCAGAACGCGCGACCAGCCTGCCCGCTCAATCTCCACATCCCAGAAGCCCGGGCCAGCGATCATGTCAACCTCCTACGAGGTGCACGATACCTTCACATCCGGGGCCCGGCGGGACTGTCGCGGGGCCAATGCGGACCGGGGGTGCATCGGCGGCGCGCGGGAGGCTCCACAAGCCCCGGAGCGGCGGACTCCGGAGCTCTCCACACCTCTGCTATCACCTGCTATCTTCACGGTATGGCGAAGACCCAGGTGAACCTCCGCATGGACGAGACCATCGCCGAAATGGCCAAGCACGCCGCGGAAACCCGCCGCATGCCGGTGAACGACTACGTGGCGCAGCTGATCCGCGACGACAACGAGAAGCTGCGGCACACCTTCCTGGCCGGCGCACAGCAGGTGCTCGACGAGTACGGCGACCTGCTGGACGGGATCGAGGCCGCGTGATCCTGCTCGTCGACCTCGCACGGATCCTCGAGGTCGCCGAGCGGGCGGGCTCCCGGCCGAGCTCGACCGGGAACGGGTGACCGCCGCGGCCGAGGAGCTCAAGCGCCCGGGCTCCACCGCAGCCGACCTCGCCGCCGTCCTGCGGACCTGGACGGCCTGAGCGCCGGTCACGCCGAACGGGCCGTCAGGCCGTCGCTCGCCGCACTCCCGGCCGTTCGCGCGGCTCCGAACGAGTGGACTCGCCGGGCGGCGTGCCGGGCCGCGGTGGTGATGTTGCCGTCCGAGCCCGTGACCTGGAAGAGGCGCCCCGACGTGCGACGCACCTCCTACCGCCGGCTGTTCGCCGCAACGCTGATCGTGGCGTCCGCGCTGGCCCCCGTGACCGCGGCTCCCCCCACGGACGTCCACGCCGCGAGCGCCGACCGGCACGACCGGGACGACTGTGCGGGTGACGGTCTCGGCCGCGAGCTGACCGCCCGTCTGGACGGGACGATCGAGGACGTCCGCCGGCAGGCGGGCATCCCCGGTGCGGTCGTCGGGCTGTGGCTGCGGGCAAGGGGTGCTACGTCCGGGCGACCGGTGTCGCCGACACCGCCGCCCGCGAGCCGATGCCCGTCGACACCTTCGTCCGGATCGGCAGCGAGACCAAGACCTTCACGGTCACCGCGCTGCTCGAACTCGTCGACGAGGGCAGGGTCGGGCTGGACGACCCCGTCTCCGGCTACGTCCGCGGCGTCCCCGACGGCGACCGGATCACGCTGCGTCACCTCGCCGAGATGCGCAGCGGCCTGTTCCCGTACACCTCCGACCCGGACTTCATCCACGACCTGCAGAGCGATCCGGAGCGCCCCTTCAACCCGCGGGAGATGCTCTCGTACGGCTACCGGCACCCGAACACCTTCGCGCCGGGCGAGGAGTTCCAGTACTCCAACTCCAACCTCGTGCTGCTCGGCCTGGTGGTCGAGAAGGTCAGCGGCCGGCGGCTCGCCGACTTCGTCCACCGGCGGGTGCTGCGCCCGGCCCGGCTGCGGCACACGCTGTTCCCGGACGGGGCCGAGTTCCCCGAGCCGCACGCGCGCGGCTACACCGACCAGACGCTGAGCGGCGCGGTCGAGGACGTCACCGACTGGAACCCCAGCCGGGCCTGGGCGGCCGGGGCGATGATCTCGAACCTGCAGGACCTGCGCCGCTGGGCGGAGGTCGTCGCCACCGGAGAGCTGCTCAGCCCCGAGACCCAGGCCCAGCGGCTCAGGACGCTGCCGACCGGCTCCCCCGGTACCGGCTACGGCCTCGGGATCTTCGAGACCAACGGGTGGATCGGGCACAACGGTTCCATCCCCGGCTACGAGACCGTGACCGTCTACCTGCCCTCGCAGCGGGCCACCCCGGTCATCATGATCAACACGGACGTGAGCAGCCAGGGCCAGGAGCCGTCCACCCTGCTCGCCCGGGCGATCACCGCGGCCGCCACCCCGGACAACGTCTACGCCGGCGCGGTCGTCCCGCACTGGGCACTGTCGCCGGTCGGGCAAGCCACGAGGGGCGCCGGGGGTACCTCCCGGCCGAAGGCCGGGGGTGGAACTGCGCCCCTGACGTGCCGTCCCACCGAGCGGTCGAACGCTATGCGCCGCGTGGCAGGTGGAGCAGGATCCCGGTGTCGGCGGTGCGGCTGAGCAGGCCCGCCTCCTCCAGTGCCCCCAGGGCTTCGAGGAGGACGCCGAGCGGCAGGCCGAGGGCCAGTGCCGCATCCGCCAGGGGGAGCCGCAGGTGCGGCGCCGTACAGGCCCTGGGCGTGTCCTCGGCCAGGTCGGCGAGGAAGCCGCCGACCCTGGCCTGCCCCACGGACCGTGCCTCGCACACCCATTGCCCGACCGGGCCCTGCCACCAGTCACCGTCCACAGGACACCTCCGCCGTCCGGCACAGCTGCACCCAGGTCACCATGGTCCACCTGCACCACCCAAATGGTGGTGCACAAAGCATTCGTGTCGCCGTGTGGCCGGTAACGATCCGGTCCCGGGGCGGCCCATCCTCCCGGGCCACGCACCTCCCGGGGTCGGGCCGGGCGTTCGGGGAGCACGAGGGGCGCCCCGGTGCGCGGATGCGCGAGCACTTCCACCGGGTGGCCGTAGACGCGGCTGAGCAGGGGGGTTGCAGGACGTCGGCGGCCGGTCCGTCGGCGACGGTGGTGCCATTGTCCATGAGGACGATGCGATCGGCGTGGGCTGCGGCCAGTGACAGGTCGTGCAGGACGACGACCACGCCGTCGCCGGCATCGGCGCGCCGCCGCACGACGCGCAGCACCAGTTCCTGGTGGCGCAGGTCGAGGGCGGCGGTCGGCTCGTCGAGGAGCAGCAGCGGCGTGCGCTGGGCGAGTACCCGGGCGAGGGCGACGCGGGCGCGTTCGCCGCCGGAGAGCGCGGTGAAGGGCCGTTCGGCGAGGTGGGTGCATTCGGTGGCGGCCATGGCCCGGGCCACCGCGTTCTCGTCCCGGTCGGCGACGGCGGCGCCGCGCCACGGGGCCGGGCTCGTCGGTGCCTCAGGCGCTCAGGCGGTGCTGTGCCCCGAGTTCCCGGAACACCGCGCCGTTCAGCACGAACGCCCGCTTGCACTCCTCGACCACCCGGCGCCGCTCGACCCCGTCCAGGGCGAGACCGGCCGCGTCCAGCCTGTCCCGGTACTCCCGCTTGCAGGCGGCCGGGTTGTCGATCTCCTCGAACACGTAGAAGCGGACGCCGTCGCCCTTCCGCGCGAAGCCCCAGGTGCGTTCCGCGGTGCCGCGGATGATCTGACCGCCCGACAGGTCGCCCAGGTAGCGGGTGTAGTGGTGGGCGAGGTAACCGGCCGGCCAGTCCTGCGCCAGCTCCTCGATCCGTGCGGCGAGGGCGGCGGTGGCGGGCAGCGGTGCCAGGCCCTCGCGCCAGTCGAATCCCTTCGATTATTTAGGTTAGGCTAACCCTAAATCAACGTCTTGCCGGCGGCGCGTCGGGAAGGAGCCGGCCGGGAGGCGGGGTGCCTCCCGGCCGGCCGTGGGGCGGGGGTGTCAGGCGCGGCGCAGCTCGGCGCCGACCGTCAGTGCTCCGCCGTCAGGTGGGGAGGCCGATGGCGCGTTCGCCGCTGCGGCGCTGCTGGATCACCACGGCGACGACCAGCAGGGCGCCCTGGGCGACGTTCTGCCAGAAGGAGTTGATGCCTTCGACGGTCAGTCCGTTCTCGAGGCAGCCGAGGAGGGCGACGGCGAGCAGGGTGCCGCCGATGCCGCCCTTGCCGCCCTTGAGGGCGCAGCCGCCGAGGGCGGCGGCGGTGATGGCCTTGAGTTCCAGGCCCTCGCTGCCGGAGGTGGGCTGGCCGCTGCCGGTGCGGGCGGTGAGCAGGATGCCGGCGACGGCGGCGACGACGCCGATCAGGGCGTAGACGGCGACCAGGTACTTGTTGATGTTGATGCCGGCCAGGCGGGCGGCGGTGTCGTTGCCGCCGATGGCGTAGATGTTGCGGCCGATGTCGGTGTACTTGAGCAGCAGGTGGACGGCGAGGGAGGTGATGATGAGTATCCAGACCATCATCGGCAGGCCGGCGATCTTGCCGCGGCCGAGGAAGACGAACACGTCGTTGTTGAGGACGTAGCCCTGGGCACGGCCGTCGGAGAGCAGCTGGGCGAGGCCCTTGTAGGCGGCGAGGCCGGCCAGGGTGGCGATGGTGGGGTTGACCCGGCCGTAGACGATGATCACACCGTTGAGGATGCCGACCAGGAGGCCGACGCCGACGGCGGCGGCCATGCCGACGAAGGCGTTGGAGCCCGCGCCGGTGAAGGCCATGGCGCTGACCACGGAGGCCACGCCGGCCTGGGAGCCGACCGAGATGTCGAGGCCGCCGCAGATGATGACGACGGTCTGCACCACGGCGAGCAGACCGGTGATGGTGGCGGCCTCGGCGATGACCTGCATGTTGGAGACGCTGAGGTAGTTGTCGTTCAGCACGCCGAACAGGGCGAGCACCACGATCAGGGCGCCGATCAGGCTGAGGTTCTGTCCGCCGACGGAGGCGAGGAGGGCGGCGGGGCCCGCGTTCTTCCGGCCGGGGGCGCTGTCGGCGACGGGCGGGGTGGTCGTGGCGGTCATGCGGATGCTCCAGTCGCGGGGGCAGGGGCGATGTCGTCGGCCATGGCGAGGTTGAGGACGGCCTCCTCGGTGGCGTGGGCGCGGTCCAGTTCGCCGGTGATCCGGCCGTTCTGCATGACGACGATGCGGTCGGCGAGGCCGAGGACCTCGGGGAGTTCGGAGGAGATCACCAGGATGGCGACGCCCTCCTCGGCGAGGTCGGCGATGATCTGGTAGATCTCGGCCTTGGCGCCGACGTCGATGCCGCGGGTCGGCTCGTCCAGGATCAGCACCTTGGGCCTGCGGGCGAGCCAGCGGGCGAGGACGACCTTCTGCTGGTTGCCGCCGGAGAGTTTGCGGACCTCGTGCTCGATGGACGGGGTGCGCACCCGCAGCCGGTCGGCGTACTGCTGGGCGAGGTCGCGCTCGGCCACCCGCCTGACGAAGCGGAGGCGGCGCAGCCGGTCCAGCACGACGGTCGAGGTGTTGTCGCGGATCGAGCGGTGCAGGAACAGTGCCTGGGCCTTGCGCTCCTCGGGGGCGAGGCCGAGGCCGGCGCGGATGACGGCACCGGGCCTGCCGGAGGGCAGCCGCCGGCCGTCGAGGGTCACGGTGCCGGAGTGGATCGGCCTGTCGCCGGCGAGGGCGAGGGCGAGTTCGGAGCGTCCGGCGCCGATCAGGCCTGCCAGGCCGACGACTTCGCCGGCGTGGATCTGCAGATCGATGTCGCGGACGTCGTCGGTGGTGACGCCGCGGACGTCGAGGACCAGGCGGTCGGTGGCGACGTGGCTGCGGGAGAACATGGTGGAGAGGTCGCGGCCGACCATGAGGCGGACGAGTTCGCCCTCGCCGGTGGTGGCCGCGTCCTGGACGCCGGCCAGTGTGCCGTCGCGCAGGACGGCGATGCGGTCGGCGAGTTGGAAGATCTCCTGCATGCGGTGGGAGACGTAGACGACGGCGACGCCGTCGCCGCGCAGCCGGCGGATCAGCGCGAACAGCGCGTCGACCTCGTGCTCGGAGAGCGAGGAGGTGGGCTCGTCGAAGGCGATGACCTTGGCCTCGCCGGTCAGCGCCCGCAGGATCTCGACCAGTTGGCGCTGGGCCGGGGTGAGTCGGGAGCCGGGCAGATCCGGGTCGAGGACCTTGTCGAAGCCGTACCGGTCGAGGTCGGCGGTGATGCGGCGGCGCAGTTCGGCGCGGTCCAGGCGGCGTCCGGCCCTGCGGGGCAGCGAGCCGGCGTAGACGTTCTCGGCGACCGAGACGTGCGGGATGATCTCCGGCTCCTGCGGGATGATCCGGATGCCGGCGCGGCGGGCGTCCGTCGGCGTGGCGAGCTGGACCGGCTTGCCGTCGATGACGACGCTGCCCCCGGTGGGCCGGTGGTCTCCCGTCAGGATCTTGAGGAGGGTGGACTTCCCCGCGCCGTTCTCGCCCATGAGGGCGGTGACCTGGCCGGCGGGGAAGTCGAGGGTGACACCGTCGAGAGCCTGCACTGCGCCGAACCGCTTGGAGACGTTTCGCACACCGGCGCCGCCGGGGGGCGGGGCGGTGGGCGGCCCGGGATCCGGGTTCGCGTCGTGGGCCCTGCTCATGGTGTCACCTTCGATCCGTGCGGGAGGGTGGGAGGAGCTCCGAGGGGGCCGGGCGCCGGGGCGGCGGTGGCCGGCCCGGGAGTTCGGGCCGGCCGAGGGGGTGTCAGCTGCAGGAGACGCCGGCGGTCTTCCACGTGGTCGGGTCGACCATGGTGGTGGGCGCGAAGGCCTCCTTCGGGAAGTCCTTGCTGTTCTTGAGCTTGTCGTACATGGTCTGGACGGCGAGGGCGCCGACGTCCTTGCCGTTGATGAACAGGGCGGCCTTCATGCCGGTCGGCTTGCTGCCGCTCCAGTTCTTGCAGGCGAGGTACGCGCCGAGGCCGACGCCGATCACGTTGTCGGCGCCGACGCCGGCGTTCTCCAGGGCCGTGACACCGCCCTGGACGTTCTCGTCGTTGCAGCCCCAGACGACCCAGCGCTTGACGCCCGCGTTGGCGGTGATGGTGGCCGCGATCTTGTCCTGGGCGCCGGTCGGGGTGTTGTCGGTGGGGACGTCGATGTTCTGCACCTGGGCGCCGACGCCGGCCGCGAACGCCGCCTTGGCGGCCTTCACACGGTCGCCGCAGACCGTGACGTCCTGCTTCCAGGCGGAGACGGTCCGGGTCTCGGCCGGGTTCCAGCCGGCCTTCTTGAACTCCTCGGCGGCACGCTTGCCGACCTCGGTGCCCATCTGCTCGCCGGAGAAGCCGATGCGGGCGACGAGGCCGCCCTTGTCGCAGGCCGCCGGGTCCGGGCCGGTGGCGCAGATCTGGTCGTCGGAGGTCAGCAGGGCCACCTTGGCGTCCCGGGCGGTCTGGACGACCTGCGGGCCGACGGCCGGGTCCGGCACGACGATGATGATGCCGTTGGTCTTCTGCGCGATGGCCGACTGCACCTCGCTGACCGTCTTGTTGGCGTCGTTGCCGAGGTTCACCACCTTCAGGTCGATGCCGAGTTCGGCCGCTTTGGCCTTGGCACCGGCCGCCTCACCGACGAAGTACTCCTGGTCACCCTGCTTCTGCAGGTAGGTGATCGAGATCTTGCCGTTCACCGGCGCGACGGGGGCGTCGCCCGACTTCACCGACTCCTGCCCGGTGGAGCAGGCGGTGGTCAGGCCGAGGGTGAGCAGCAGGCCGGCCGCGGCGACGACACGGGTGGTGGCACGGAACATGGAGAGCTCCTTCGAGCATGCGCCTCGAGCGGCGCGGTGCGGGTGCGGGCGAAGTGGTCGCCTCGGGTTCCGAGAGCGCCTTGTCGGGAACGGGGTCGGGAACGGGGCCGGCTCGATGTTCCGGTCGACACCCAAGATCTCTCAAGAACCAACACGTTCAAACGCTATACAACACATGACACCTCTGTTGCGTGGCTTCGTCAAGTGACGGGGATGGACGAGATCACCTTGTGACCATCACCCCGACCGACGGTCGACCGGTGCCGGGCCGCCTCGCGTTTCGTTCAGTCAGACACCGAACACTGCAAGGAAGTTGGCGTCCACGAACGGAGCGTCGCGGTCCGCTCTCCGGGTGGCCGGCGTCTCGCACGGCCGGATCGGAACCGGTTCAACGGCCCCGTTTCAATCGGCCGGCTCTGATCGGACGGTTCTTCCGGGCGCGTCCTTGCCGAGGCCGACGACGACCAGCCGCCCGACCCGCTCGGCCAGGGCGCTGCGCGCTTCGGCGGACATGCCCGCATCGGTGACGAAGACGTCGATCTGCCCCAGATCCGCGAAGGTGCTGAGACCTGTCGTTCCCCACTTGGTGTGGTCGGCGGCGACCACGACCTGCCGCGCCCTGGAGATGAAGGCGCGGTTCGTCTGGGATTCGGCGAGATTGGGAGTGGTCAGCCCATCTCTTTCGGAGACGCCGTGCGAGCCGAGAATCAGGACGTCGACGTGGAGCGATTCGATGGTGCGGTCGGCGATCGGCCCGACGAGTGCCTCGGAACGCGTCGCGGTGCCCCCCGTCAGAAGTACCGAGGGCGCATGGGAATTCCCGGCCGCGGAACTCCTGACGAATTGCTCGATCGGCAGCGAATTGGTGACGAGGGTCAGTTCCGGGACATTCAGGAGGCGCTTCGCCACCGCGTGCGTCGTCGTGCCGGCGCCGAGACCCACCACGCTGCCGGGCCTCACCAGGGCGGCCGCGGCGTCGGCAATGGCGGCCTTGGCTGCGGACTCCAGGCCCGACTTCACGTCGAAGCCCGGCTCCTCACCGCTGCCGGCCGTCGCAACGGCGCCACCGTGGACCTTCTCCACTGATCCCTGCCGTTCGAGCGCGTCGAGGTCGCGCCGCACGGTCATGTCCGAGACACCCAGGCTGACCACGAGTTCCGAGACCCGTACGGCGCCGTCGCGCCGCACCGCTTCGAGGATCAGGGCACGCCGCTGCTGTGCGAGCAGTCCTTGGTCCGCCACGGCTTTCCCGGCCCTTCGTGGTGCGCCCTGCCGACGGCTCCGAATATAGCGCAGCCGATCTTCGGCATCGCCGGTCGGCCGGAATATCCCCCGGGCGGTAAGCATTTTCGATCGGAACGGGCGGCGGAAACGGGCTGGCGGCTTCCGGCCCCGAGATCGGTTATCGGAGACCTGTCGCCGGCCGCCCCCGGTGCACGGGCGGGCCTCGCCGACACGCGGCCGGTCCTGCAGCCGCGAGCGCTGCAGGACCGGCCGGCGTTGCCGATGGGAGATCAGGAGCAGGTCAGCCTGGGCGCGGCCCAGTCCGCGTGGTCGAAGTCGATGCCGTCGCCGCCGTCGCCGACCTGCAGGGTCAGCTCGTAGGCGCCGGTGAGCGGGGCGTTGAGGTGCACGGCGCCGCCCGCGCCGGTGACCGTGCCGCCGTCGGCCGCCTTGGCACCGTCGGCAAGGATCTGGAAGCCGACCTTGCCCTTGCTGCCGACCTCCTCGTCCACGCCGGCGTCGGTGCTCAATGCGCTGCACCTGCCGCCGAGGTAGTAGGTGATCGTCGAAGCGGCGTGGGTTCCGAGGCCCTTGGCGTAGGTGGTGCCGCCGATGGTGAGGGTCCGTCCGTCGCCGCCCGCCGCCTCGCCGTTGCTCCTGTCCCGCTCGACCGGGCCCCAGCCGCTGAAGGCGGTGGACCACGGCAGGTCGCTCAGCTCGTGGGTGCTGGCCGACGGTGCCGCCCCGCAGCCGATCCGGGCACCGGCCCAGTCGGCGTGGTCGTAGTTCTTGCCGTCGCCGCCGTCGGTGACCACCAGCCGGAGGACGGTGCCGCCGGTGAGGTCCGCGGTCAGACGCAGGGCCGGGTCGGTGCCGCGCCGGACCCCGCTGTCGGCGACCAGCGCGGCGTCGCGGTAGACCTGGAACCGCACCGAGCCGCTGCTGCCGACCTCGTCGTCGACGCCGACGTCCACGACGAGGCCGGTGCACGTCCCGCCGAGGTGGTAGCGGATCTCCGAATCGGAGTGCGTGCCGAGGCCCTTGGCGTACGCGGTGCCGCCGATGGTGAGGGTCCGTCCGTCGCCGGGCGCGGTCTCGCCGTTGCTGTGGTTACGCTCGACCGGGCCCCAGCCGCCGCCGGCCGCCGTCCAGGCCGAGTCGCCGAGCTGGAAGGCCCCGGTGGGCAGCGGGGTCGGCGCGCTCGGGGTGACCCGGAACATCACCGTGCCGTGCGGGGGCACCGTGGCGACGATCGCCCCGCTCGTGGTGGTGGTCTGCTTGGACCACAGGTCCTTGAGCGTGTACGAGGCGGCGCCGCCGATCCCGGCAGCCGCGGCGGTGGTGGAGACCGGCTGCGCGGTGCCGGTCTCGTTGGTCAGGGTGACGGACCGGCTGCCGTCGGCCAGCGGCTTGCTCATCACGACCAGCCCGCCCTGGGAGGAGACCACCGTGCCCTGCCGGCCCAGCGGGTCCTGGTCGACGGCGATCACGTCGGTGTTGGTGAGGATCGCCATCGTCGCGGCGCTCGCGCTGCGCAGGTCGGTGCCGATCAGCAGGGGCGCCGCCATCTGCGCCCACAGGCTGAAGTGGGTGCGGTACTCGGTGTCGGTCATGCCGCCGTTGCCGACCTCCAGCATGTCGGGGTCGTTCCAGGCGCCGGGACCCGCGTACGGGGCCAGGGACTGGTTGGCGTGCGCGATGGAGATCATGCTGGACCAGGAGTCGGAGATGTCCCCGGTGGTGCGCCAGGAGTTGCCGACCTCCTGAGCCCACGTCCAGGGCCGACTGCTCCCCCACTCGCAGACGGAGTAGAGGATGCTGCGTCCGGTCGCCCTGAGCGCGGCCCCCATGGCCTTGTACCGCTGCTGGGCGTCGACGCCCTGGTTGTAGCAGTTGTCGTACTTCAGGTAGTCGACGCCCCAGGAGGCCCACAGGTTCGCGTCCTGCTGCTCGTGGCCGAGCGCGCCGGGGAAGCCCAGCCCGTCGCAGGTCCTGGTACCGGCACTGGAGTAGATCCCGAACTTCAGGCCCTTGGAGTGGACGTAGTCGGCGACCGCCTTGATGCCGTGCGGGAACCGGACGGGGTCGGGCACGAGGTTGCCGGAGGCGTCGCGGTTCGGCAGCGCCCAGCAGTCGTCGAGGTTGACGTAGGTGTAGCCGGCGTCCTTCAGCCCCTGCGAGACGAAGATGTCGGCGGTGCCCTTCACCATGGCCTCGTTGAACTCGGCCCGGCAGTACGTGGAGTTCCAGTTGTTGAAGCCCATCTGCGGGGTGAGGGCCTGGGAGTTCTGCAGTGCGGCGGCCGGGGCGGCGGTCGCCAGGTCGAGGCCGACGAGGGCGGCGGCGCTCAGGGCACCGCTGCCGGCCAGCACGGCCAGGGTGGTCGCGAAGCCGACGACCCTGTGTCGATTCGTGTTGGAGATCCGAGCCATGGGCAGCCTCCAGGTCGCGATCAGCACACAAATGCACTGAACCAAACGGAACCAAGCATGGGAGAGCGTCGAGCCGGGCATGACCCTTGTCAAGAGAGCTCGCAACTCTTCGTCACTGTCCGCCGACTCTCCGTCATCCAGCCGGGCCTCCGGCCGTCGACTCCCCCGAGACCCCCTGCCACCCCGGGGCCCTTTCCGGGAGCCTCCGGCCATGGCGCTCCGGAGGCGACAAGGGAATCCAACAGAAACCCACACGCTGGACACAGGTACGAATCCACCCAATGGTCTGGACATATCCGATTGGTCCAGTCCATGATGGAAGACACGCCGGTGCACGCGCGCGACGCGCCGAGACGCCGGCACCGCTCGACGAGGAGTGGAAATGGCCGTCACGGAGGTTCACCGGACCGGCACCCGTACTGCGCTCTACCTTCGCTGCTATCCGTACGACAGCTGGCGGATGGACCTCCACCGGAGGGCCCTGGAGGAGCACGCCCGGGAGATCGGCCTCGGCTCTCCGCACGTCTACCTCGACAACGGCTCGTCCTCCGGCGCCCTCAAGCCCGAGCTCCGACGGCTCCTCGGGCAGGCCGCCCTCGGCCGGGTCACCGAGGTGCTGGTCCCGGGCCGCTGGGTGTTCTCCCTGGACGGCCGCACCGCGGACTCCGTCGTCGCCTTCCTCCGCGGGGTCGGGGTCGCGGTGGTCGAACTGCCGCAGCGCGAATCCCGGAGCAGCCACCGCCTCGCGTCCTGAGGACAACGGGGTGAGGGTGCACCCCACAGGTCGTCACACCGACCGCCGCTGTCGCAGCCGTGCCGCACCGTCAGCGGTACGGCGGCGACTGCGCGTGCTGTGGTCAGGGGCGTTCGGCCGCGGCGGGGTCGAGCACGGCGGACATGCCGACCACGGCCACCAGTTCGAGCGGCAGTTCCTTGTCCCCCTGGCCGACGGCTATCGCCAGCCAGCGGCCCGTCCCGGGGAGTGGCCATGCCTGCATGCTGCCGGCCAGCTGACTGAGGAAGCCGATCGGCTCCGGTACCTCCTCGCCCTCGCAGCCGGCCTTCAGATACGGCCGGAGGTCGACGGAGATCGGGTCGCCCCAGCGTGCCGCGAGCGCTGCGACCAGGGCGTCGAGGCAGGCCTGCATCTCCGCGTCCGCCGCGATCAGGGCCCGGCCGTCCTCGTCGTCCCAGAAGTCCTGGCTCTGCTTCAGGAAGTGCACGCGGTGGTCCGGGCCGGCATGCCCGGTGGTGCCGCTGACGTGCCGCTCCGGGAAGGGCTGCGCGAGCAGTTCGTCGACCAGGACGAGGTGCTGCTCGAGGTCGGTGGTGGTCATGCGCGCAGGCTACGGCGCGGCACGGACAGTCGGCCGGTGGGGCAGGGCCTACGGACGGCTTCCCGTGCCGGGCGGGGCTTGTGACAGCCCGACCGGCCGGTGGAGGAAGCGGTCGACCTGCTCCTCCAGCGGGGCCAGGCGCGGTCGGGCTCGTTGACGCGCAGGGAGACCGCGCCGTGGACGGCGGCCCGCAGGTCGAGGGCCACCTCGGCGGCGGGGCCGGTCCGGCATCCATGCAGCGCCGGACGGCGGCCGTCGCCGAGTGCGTCCAGCATGCGCACCGTGGCGGCGACGATCTCCTCGCGGAGGCGTTCGTCCTGGCCGCGGGGGTTCACCTACGAGACGGCGGCGAGGCGGTGAAGAAGTCTGGACACGGAACAGCTCTCCGAGGGATCGGTGACGACTTGGAGGGGCTCCCCGAGGGAAGGGAGTTCGCGCCGTCCGACCGCACCCGGACCGGGCCATACCCTGTCCGGGCCGGGGCCGCGCGTGAAGAGTCGCAGCGACCCCGATCGACGGTCCGTCAGAAGATCTCCAGGGCAGGCCCGCCACCCGGTCGGACGGCCGCTGCCTCCTGGAGCACTGCGTCAGCCGGCCGCAGCACCGAACCACCTGGGCAGGGCGGCGAGGAGGTCCTGCTGGTCCTCGCCGACCCAGGCCACGTGGCCGTCGGGCCGCAGCAGTACGGCGGGTACGTCCAGTTCCTCGCCGGCGTCGACGACGTGGTCGACCCGGTCCGCCCAGCCCACCACGGAGAGGCTGCCGGTCCGGTCGAGCAGGAGGCCGCGGCCGCCGTGCATCAGCTCGTACAGGCGTCCCTGCTTCAGCCCGATGTCCCGCATGCGCCGGCCAAGCAGTTCGTGGCCCTCGCCGAAGTCGTAGCGGACGCCGATGGCCGTGATCTTCTCGATCAGGTGCCGGTTCACCTCCTCGAAGTCCATCAGTTCCGACAGCAGCCGCCGCACGGCCCGGGGGCCGGGTTCGGTGGACAGCAGCTCCATCTGCGCGCGGGTGTTGTCCAGCACCTCGGCGGCCACCGGGTGCCGTTCGGAGTGGTAGGTGTCCAGCAGCCCCTCCGGTGCCCGGCCGTCGATCTCGGCGGCCAGTTTCCAACCGAGGTTGAAGGCGTCCTGGATGCCGAGGTTGAGGCCCTGCCCGCCGGTCGGCGGATGGATGTGCGCCGCGTCGCCGGCCAGCAGCACCCGGCCGACGCGGTACCGCTCGGCCAGCCGGGTGGCGTCGCCGAAGCGGGAGAGCCAGCGCGGCGAGTGCACGCCGAAGTCGGTGCCCGCGACCGCCCTCAGCTGCTGCTTGAAGTCCTCCAGGGTCGGTGCGGCCGTACGGTCCTCGGCCACTCCCTCGGCGGGCACGATGACCCGGTACGCCCCGTCCCCGAGCGGCATGGCGCCGAACCTCAGCTGGGTCCTGCGGACTTCGGCCACCACCTCGGCCAGGGTCTCCGCCGGGACGTCCAGCTCCATCTCGCCCAGCAGCGTCTCCACCCTGGCGGGCTCGCCGGGGAAGCCGACGCCGAGCAGCCTGCGCACCGTGCTGCGGCCGCCGTCGCAGCCGACGAGGTAGCGCGAGCGCAGCCGTGTGCCGTCGGCCAGCTCGGCGCTCACCCCGTCCTCGTCCTGGCTCAGCCCGACCAGTTCGCAGCCCCGCCGGATCTCGGCGCCGAGCCCGGTGGCGTGTTCGGTCAGCAGGCGTTCGGTGACGCGCTGCGGAATGCCGAGGACGTACGAATGCGCGGTGTCCAGCCCGTCGGGCCACTGCTTGGCCAGGCCGGCGAAGAAACCGCCGACCCTGAACTGCTTCCCGAGTTCGAGGAACTTCTCCAGCAGACCGCGCTGGTCCATCACCTCGATGCTCCGCACGTGCAGGCCGAGCGCGCGGGACTGCACGGTCGGCTCCGCCGCCTTGTCGATGACGAGCACGTGGACGCCGTGCAGCCGCAATTCGCCGGCGAGCATCAGTCCGGTCGGTCCGCTGCCGACCACGATCACGTCAATCATGAAATCCCCGTCCGCCGAGAAGGGAACGCATTTCCGCGAATCCCCGATTTTCCCCAGGTCCTGACCTCGGCCGACAATTCTGCGCCACTACCGGGGCCTTGCCGCAAGGCCCCCGGTGCGCTATATATTGAGAGTGGCAAGGAGCGGTCGGTCTCCTTGCCTTTCTCATGCCTGCGGCTCATTGCCTGCGGCTCATCGCGTGCCGCCGGGCCCGGCGTCAGGTCCACTGCTCGGCGGGCTTCCGGCCGGGCAGCGGCTTGCCGATGAGGGCGAGCGGGACGAAGAAGTTGACCTGGCCGATCGCGAGGGTGAGCGTCGTCAGGGCCTTGGGGTCGTAGTGCGCGGCCGCCTCGGCGTACAGCTCGTCCGTGACCCGCTCTCCCCCGCCGGCCGGCGGGGTGAGGACGGCCTCGACCAGGGCGAGGGCCACGCGCTCGGCCGGGGTGAAGTACGGCGCGTCGTGCCAGGTCGCGACCGCGGTGATGCGCTCCTCCGACTCGCCGGCCTTCCGGAGGTTGTCGGCGTGCTGGACGGCGAGGTAGGTGCTGCCCACGATCTGGCCCGCGCGCAGCTGGACGAGGCCGATCGTGGTCCGCGGCACGGAGCGGTTGCCGGTGGCGCGGTACAGCCGGCCGCTCAGCTCCTGCAGCTCCGGCACCTGCGCCACCGGGTCGGACATCCGCGACCGCTCGGCGCCCCCGCGGTGGCGGACGAAGCGGTGGTGCCGTTGGTGGTCGAAGAAGCGCTCATGGTCGGTGTTCCTCTCGGGATCCGCTCGATGCTGTCACTGCACTGACGGATCGCGGCGCAGCGGTGTGACGGCCGGGCGGCACCTTTTTTCTGCGGTCCCTGCGAACGGCCGCCCGCTCACCCGTGAGCGGTTTCCCCGCCGTGGCCGTGCTGCTCGAAGAGGCGGTCGGCGAGCAGGGCGTGCGCCAGTGTGCCGCCCGCCCGGACGGAGGCGGTGACGAACGCGGTCTCGGCGAGCTCCTCGGCGGTCACGCCGTGCCGCCGGGCGGCGGCGGTGTGGACGTCCAGGCAGTAGGAGCACTGGGTGACGAGCGCGACCGCCACCGAGATCAGCTCGCGGTAGCGGCGCGGCACCGCTCCGTCCTCCCGGTCCACGGCCTGCTGGAAGGCGAGCCAGGCGGCGAACTCGGCCGGGGCGCCGCGGCCGACGGAACGGGCGCGGTGCAGGTCGTCGGGGTGCGCGTACACGGATGTGCCTCCTGCGGTGGTGGGTGGCGGCGGGCCGGTGCCCGGCGTCTGACACCACCTCACCGCGGGTGCCGAAGGCCCGTCCAAGACCGGTTTCGGAGGGCGGTGCCGTCCTCGGTATCGTGGCCGGTCATGGACCTGCGGGCGTTGCGCTGTTTCGTCGCCGTGGCCGAGGAGGGCCACTTCGGCCGCGCCGCGGCGCGGCTGCACCTCGCCCAACCGCCGCTCAGCCGCCGCATCCGTGACCTGGAGGCCGATCTCGGGTGCCGGCTGTTCGACCGCGTCCCGACCGGGGCTCGGCTCACCCCGGCCGGAGAGGTCCTGCTGACGGAGGCCCGGGACCTGCTGGAACGCGCCGAACGCGCCCGCCAGCGGGTCCGTGGCTCCGAGGCCGGGCGCATCCTCGTCCTGGGCACCGCGGCGGGCGCCGGTCCGCAGGTCGGTCCGGCGGCACTGGCCGCGCTGCGCCGCACCCGTCCCGAGGTCCGGGTACGGCTGCGGGAGGCACCGATCACCGATCCGACGGCCGGCCTGCGGGAGGGACGGGTGGACCTGGCCCTCACCCGGCTGCCTTTCGACACCGACGGCCTGACGGTCCGTGTGCTCGGCGAGGAGGCGGTGGTCGCGGCCGTCCCCGCGGACGATCCGCTGGCGGCCCGCCCGCGCCTGCACGTCGGGGAGCTGGCCGACCGCCCGCGCTTCCGCCTGCCGCCGGGCACCGACGCCCGGTGGCGCGGCTACTGGCTCGCCGCGGGCGATGACGACGCACCCGGCCCGGTGGTGGCGACCGTCGAGGAGTGCCTGCACACCGTCCTGTGGGAGGGCGCCGTCGGTCTGCTCCCCGCCGGGGCGGCCCGCAAGTACGCGCGTCCCGGCATCGCCTTCGTGCCGGTCGACGGCCACCCGCCGAGCCGGGTCGTCACCGTCCGCCGCACCGCCGTCTCCGACCCGCTGGTGGACGCCCTCGCGGACGCGCTCGCCGCAGCCGCGGGCCCGGACGCGCCGCGGGGCTGACTCCGGGTCAGCCCACGAACTCCATCTCCGGGTAGCGGGCGGAGGGCCCGTCGAGCAGGTCGCTGCAGCGCCCGCGCAACCACCGGTCGAAGTACGCCGCCACATAGGCCTCCGTGGTGCGGATCGCGGTGGCCGGTTCGATCGTGCCGATGTCCTTCACCAGGGTGGCCGGCGGCAGGCCGAGCTGCGGGAGCAGTGCCTCGGCGTCCGTGAACGACGCGTGCTCCGAACCGCGCAGCTTCAGCTCCCGCGCCCAGCCCGGGGTGTGGGCGCGGAACGCCTGCCAGCCGGGGCCGGTGTCGGTGTCGCCGTCCTTGCCGAGCAGCAGGAGCGGCCGGGCGAGCCCGTGTTCGGCCACCGGCAGCGGCTTTCCGTCGAAGTCGGTCAGGTTGCCGTCCATGTCGATGCCGGCGGTGATCCTCGGGTCGGCGTCCATGGCGAGGGCCGCGGCCGTGCCGCCCATCGAGTGGCCGGCCGTGCCGACCCGGGTCAGGTCGAGGGCTCCGGCGAGACCGGCGGGCAGCGTCCTGCCGTCGGCGTCGGGGTTGTGGCCGGCGTTCAGCGCCTCCAACCGGTCCAGGACGAACCGGGTGTCGGCGACCCGGACGTCCAGGGCCTTCCGGATGAACGCGGCGGGGTCGCCCGGCGCGACCATGGTGGCCAGTGAGCCGTCCGGGAACTGGACCTCCGGCGCCTCGTGGGTGTGGTCGACGGTGACCACCGCGTAGCCCCGGCTCGCCAGGTCCGCCACCAGCGTGGTCCCCCAGGTCCGCGGTTCGCCGAGCCCGGGCGAGTAGACCACCACCGGCAGCCGTCCGGCCCGGGCGGCGACGGGCGCACCGGCCACCGCGTGCGTACGGACGGCGGCCCAGTCGACCTGCCCGGTCGGCACGTCGAGGCCGAGGAAGGTGTTGGCCGTCACCGCGTCGAAGTGCGCGGCGGCCTTCGGCAGCATGTACGGCGCAGCGGGGCGTCCGGCGGCCCGGTCCGCGGGGTAGTACACGGTGGCCATCAGCTCCCGGGAGCCGTGGTCCGGCTGCCACGGGTCCGTCCGGCTGTGGTCGACGAGGTGCAGTGCCACCTCCCCGACCCGGTGTCCGCCGGTCGGCGCCGGCAGGCTCGGCGCGGCCGCCCGGACGGACCGGGCCGGTAACGCCGTGGAGTCCGTCGCCGCCTGCGCCGGGAGGGCGGCCGCCAGGCTGCCGAGTGCGGCGGCCGCACAGACGGCAGCAGCAGTGAGGCCGCGGCGGCGGCGGCCGGGACGGTGGTTGGTCCGCATGATCGTCATACCGCCATCCTGCGACCCGGCGTACGGCCGGCACCATCGGGAACAGCCCCGACTCCCGGGGTCGGGGATTCCCTAGGGGGCGGGTTCGTCGAGGGGTAGGCAGCTCGCCCGGGCCTGTTCGGCCGTGTGCTGCAGGCGGGTGCGGTACTCCTCCCACCAGGCCGGGTCGTCCGATGCCATGCCGGTGTTGTTCTCGTTCATCCCCACGGCGCCGTCGAGGAGTTCGCGGAGGATGTCGGCGTGGCCGGCGTGCCGGTGGGTGTCGGCGATCACCCGTACCAGGGCGTGGTTCAGGGTCACTTCGTTCGCGTGGCTCGGCCACCACGGCACCTTGCCGACCGCGTCGAGCGGGAGTGCTTCGACGGTGGCGTCGGTGTGTGCCCAGGCCCTGCGGTAGCGCTCGACGATGTACTCGCGCGATTCGTCGGCGGTGGCCCACATGTGGGCGTTGGGTTCGGAGCCGTCGCCGAACAGGGGCCCCGGCTCGCCGGAGGGGCGGCCGAAGGTGTCGCCCAGGTAGCCGAATTCGGCGCAGCCCGCATGCTTGACCAGGCCCAGGAGGTTGGTGCCGGTGGGCGTCAGCGGGCGGCGGATGTCGTACTCCGAGAGCCCGTCGAGCTTCCACAGCAGGGCGTCGCGGGCGTACTGCAGATAGCGCCGGAGGTCGGTCTTGGGATCGTCCGGTGGAGTCATGACGGTCAGTCTGCCGCCCGGGCCGTCCCGGTTCACTTCGTTTTCGACCTACCCTTCGGCGGCCGCGGCCCCCGCCGGTCGACGGGTACGGGCGCCCGCGGGTCGGCGGGCCCAAGGGACCGGTCGGTAGGGTGATCCGACCGATCGTCGAGAGGTGCCGCCCGCATGTCCGAGAACCCAGCCGAGCCGCGCGCCGTCACGAGGACGGCACTGCTCCGACTGACCGGGGTGAGCCGCTCGTACGGCGACCGGGAGGTGCTGCGCCCGGTGGACCTCGCGGTCGCCGCCGGCGAGTGCGTGGCGCTGGTCGGCCACAACGGGTCGGGCAAGTCGACGCTGCTGCGGATCGCCGCGGGTCGCGACCTGCCGACCGCGGGCACCGTCCGGTTCGACGGCCTGGCGATGGACGAGAACGATCCCCGGATCAGGGCCCGGGTGGCGGTCGTCGGCGACACGGTCGCCTGCTACCCGGATCTCACGGTTCGTGAGCACCTGCTGCTGGTCGCCGTCGCGCACGGTGTCGCCGGCGCCGCGGAGTGGGTCCAGCAGGTGCTGGAGGACCGGATGCTCGCCGAGCGGGCCGACGCGCTGACCTCGGCCCTCTCCTCCGGGCAGATGCAGTCCCTGCTGCTGGCCTGCGCCCTCGTCCGCCCGCGGGACCTGCTGCTGCTCGACGAGCCCGAGCAGCGCCTCGACCCCGGTGCCCGCCGGCGCCTCGCCGACCTGCTCAAGGCCGAACTCGCGGACGGCGTGGCGGTGCTGCTGGTCACGCACGACGCCGGGCTCGCCCTGGCGGTGGCCGACCGGGTGGTGGTGCTGGAGGAGGGCGCGGTCGTCCGGCAGGGCGTCCCCGAGGAGGTCCTGCCCGCCGAAACCACCGAAACCGCCGATGCCGCCGACGCGGCCAGGGCCGGGGCCGGCGGCGGCCCGGACGTCTCGGCGGGTGCCCGGTGAGCGCCGTGGAGGAGACGGTCGACGGTGCACCGGCCGAATGGACGGCGGACGACGACTGGACGGACGAGGCACTGGCCCTGCTGCGCACCCTGCGCGCACCGCACCGCTTCAACCGGGCCCGGCAGGCGGCCTACGTGCTCTACTGCACGGTGCTCGTCCTGGTCGTCTGGGGCGGTGTGCCGAGCTTCGGCCTGTTCGTGCAGGCCTCGATGGGCGCCGACTACACCGCGCACGGGCCCGCACTGCTGGCGGCCATGCCGAGCGGGATCGCGGCCGTCGGGCTGGCCACGCTGCTGCTCGCCGTCCGCGACGGGCTCTGGCGCGGGCCGGTCGTGCCGCCGCGGGCGACCGTCGACTGGCTGCTGGCCCACCCGGTCCGCCCCCGGCCGGTGCTGCGGCCCTGGTTCTGGCTGTCCTGCGGGCTGGCCCTGTTCCCCGGCCTGGTGGCCGCCGCGGGTGCCGTGGTCGTGCTCGGGCTGACCGTACGGACCGGGCTGCCCGCCACCCTCGGCTGGTGCCTCGCCGGTTGTGCCTGCCTGCCGCTGCTGGGCGTCTGCGCCGCACTGGCCGTGCAGCGGAGCGGACGGGCGGCCCGCCTGGCGCGCCGCCTCACCCCGTACGCCACCGTGCTGGTCCTGGCGCTCGCCGTGCAGAGCGCCCTGGCCGCCGCGGGGCACTCCGTCCACTGGCTGGAGCGGGTGGTGCTGTGGTCCGGCCCGTGGGGCTGGGCGGGGATCGCGGCCCTTGCCCCGACGCCGGCCGCCGTACCGGGAGCCCGGGCGGCAGCCGTGCTGCTGGTCGTGTCGACCGCGGTGTGCCTGGTCCACGCCGACCGGGCCGCCGCCACGGTGTCGCTGACCGTCCTGCGGGAGCGGGCCAGGAACGCCGCCGGTGTGCTCGCCGCCCTGCGGACGATCGAACCGCGCGCCGCGCGGCTGGCCGTGAACGCGGCCTCCGGCGGCGACCGCCGGCTGAACGTCCGCCTGCCGGCGCCCCGCCGGGCCCGGCTCGTCGTGTACTGGCGGGATGCGCTCGCCCTGCTCCGCTCGCCCGCCCGGCTCGGCCGCGCGGTGCTGCTGACCGTCCCGGCGCTGCTGTGCGCCGTACCCGCCCACGGTGTTCCGGGCGCCCAGGCCTCGACCGCCACCGCCGTCGCCATGGTCTTCGGCTACCTGGCCGTCGCCCAGCTCCTCGAACCGGCCCGGATCGAGACGGACGACGTACGCCAGTCCTTCTGGACGCCCTACCCGTTCGCCGGCCTGATGCTGCGCCATGCCGTCGTCCCCACCGTGCTCGGTGTGCTGCTCGCCGCGGCCGGGAGCGCCGTGGCCGTCCTCTGCGGCGCAGGCCCGGCGGCCTGGCTCGCCCCGGTCGCCGTCCCGCCGCTGGTCGGCGCGGCGCTGGTGAACGCCTGCCGGGGTGCGGCCCGCCGCGACCTGCTCTACCGCCCGGCCCGGGCGACCGGCAGCGGCGCGAACAACGTCCTGTCCTTCACCGCCTGGTACTCGGCGGGCCCGGCCGTGGCCGTGCCGCTGCTGGCCCTGTCGTTCTCCCCCGCCCTGCGCCACTGGGCACCCGGGGCCTTCGCCCAGGCAGCGGTGATCAGCGCCATGGCCACGCTCACCTTCCACTGGTGGGCCCGCTCCAGGGCCGCCCGGCTCCCCGCCCAGGCCCGCCCGGCCCGAAGCGCCTGAGGCCGGGGCGGTCGAGCCGTCCGCAGCACCGGAACGAAAAGGCCTGGGCGGACTACCGCGATGCCCGCGAGGCGCTGATCGAGCCGATGCGGTCGAACCTCAGGGCCGTCGGCTGACCTGCCGGGCGGCGGGCGCGTCCAGGGCTTCCCGGACGAGCCGCTGGGCGTAGGGGGGTTCGAGGCCGTCGGGGCGGAACAGGATGCGGTACATCATCGGTGCCACGATCCGGTCGAGGAGGGTCTCGACGTCCGGGGCGGCTTCGCCGCGCTGTGCTGCGCGGTCGAGCACGACCTGGAGCTGTTCCGCGGCGTAGGCGGAGCAGCGTCCGGCGTTGTCGCCGTCCGGGTCGCCGAGCAGGGCGTCGCGGACGTAGGACCGGCCTGCCGGGGAGGCCGTCTCCTCGAGGAACTGCTCGGCCCAGTGCTGCAGGTCGGCTGCGAGTGAGCCGTGGTCCTCGGGCGGGGTGTCGGGGCGCAGGTGCTCGACGGCCACGTCGGACAGCAGTTCCTGCAGGTCGCCCCAGCGGCGGTAGACCGTCGACGGGGTGACGCCCGCCCGGGCGGCGACCAGGGGGACGGTCAGCGCCGAACGGCCCACCTCGGCGTCCAGTTCACGCACGGCGGTGTGGACGGCCTCCTGCACCCGGGCGCTCCGGCCGCCGGGGCGCACCATCGGTCTGCGGCTCATGCGCCCATCTTAAAGCAAAATCCTTGCTTCATGACGGCAAGTCCCACCCTCAAGGCGAATGACTTGCCTCAAGGGTGGGACGAGGCGGCGAGGCCGGCGATCACGCCTGCCGGGCGGGGACGGGCCGGAGACGGTAGGCCGCGCCGTCGCGGCGCACCAGGCCCGCGGTGGGCGGCGGGAAGTGGCTGCCGAGGAGCAGCGTGTCGGTGTCGGCGAGGGCGGCGAGGAGCTCGCGGCGGGTCGCCCGGGCCCGGTCCGGGTCGATGTCGACGTGGCTGTGGATGTCGGGCGCGGCGAGCTGCACGGGGTGGTGGATGCAGTCGCCGGTGATCAGGGCCGCACTGCCGCCGCTGCTCAGCCGGACGGCGACCTGGCCGGGGGTGTGGCCCGGGGCGGGGACGAGGGTGACGCCGGGGGCGATCTCCAGGCCCTCCGCGGGCACGTCGACCGGATCGAGCAGCCCGTGGTCGTGGACGGGGCGGACGGAGTCGCGGAACATCTGCCGGCGGGGCTCCTCCATGTCCACGGACGCCCAGTGGTCCCACTCGGTGCGGCTGGTGAGGTAGCGGGCGTTGGGGAAGGTGGGCACCCAGGCGCCGCCCTGGAGGCGGGTGTTCCAGCCGACGTGGTCGGTGTGCAGGTGGTGAGGACGACCAGGTCCACGGTCTCCGGGGAGAACCCGGCCCGCTCCAGGCGCTGCAGGTAGTCGGTGCCCAGGCGGTGCCAGGCGGGGTTGGCGCGGTCCTTGCCGTTGCCGATGCCGGTGTCGACGAGAATCCGCAGCCCGCCCGCCTCCAGGGCGAAGGTGTGGCCGGCCAGGCGCAGGACGCGGTCGGCGCCGGCGAAGTCGGGCTGCAGCCAAGGGGCGGCGGAGACCGCCTCGGGCGTGGCGCCGGGCAGCAGCCAGGGGCCGGTCTGCGGCGGCAGTTCGACCTCGTCGATCCGGCGGACGACGAACTCCCCCACGGTCCAGACCGGGGTCGGGGTCTGCGGCGCAGGGGCGGTCCGCTGCGAGGACATGGCGATCCTTCCGACGGTGGAGCATGCACTAATGCTCAGATATTGCATTAATGGTAGCCCTGGCACCGCCACTAACGCAAAGATTCAGCGATAGACCCCGGGGGCGGCCAGGCGGTCGAGTTCGTGCATCATCGCCTGCATGGCCGAGACGTAGTCGCGGAAGGCCGCGATCATCGCCCGGTCGTCGCCGGACCCGTCGTCGACCGCGTCCAGGGCGGCGCGCAGCGCATCGACTTCGGCGACCAGTCCGGCGAGGTGGGGGATCTCCCACGCCTGCATGCTGCCGCCGTGCACCTGCGAGGCGTAGCCCGCGACGTGGCCGTCCAGCGTCAGCAGGTCCGAGTTCCAGTCCCGGAGGGCCTCCAACGCCGGGTAGGGCGGGTACGGCAGGCTCCGGAATCCGGCGAATGCGTCCTCGAACCTGCTTCGGTCGGTCATGCCGGGCCACGGTCCTTCTCGTGCTGGTGCGAGCCACCGGCCCTACTCGCCAGTAACATCAACTCCCCATGATGGCCGCCCCGGTCACCGCAGGACACCCGCCGAACGGCCGTACCGACACCCGCCACAGGACGGGCAGGCCGACCCGCTTCACGGTTCCCCTCCGCAGTCAGCGCCACTGCCCGTTGCCCACGGTCGGCCGGCCCGCCGTCAGAGGGCCTGCACCGCGCGGCCCATCCTGGCGAGTGCCTCGCGGAGGACGGCCGGCGAGGTCGCGAAGTTCAGCCGGACGCATCCCGTCCCACCGGTGCCGAAGACGTGCCCGGAGCTGAGCGCGACCCGGGCCTCGTCCAGGAACATCCTCGCCGGCCCGGCCAGGTCGCTCACCACGCCGGGCCCCTCGGCGGGCCCGTCCTCGTGCAGGCCGAGGTGCGTGCAGTCCAGCCAGGCGAGGTAGGTGCCCTCGGGCGGGCGGTACCGCACGCCGGGCAGGTGCTCCTCGACGAGCCGGCCCAGCAGGGTCCGGTTGGCGGAGAGTCCGGCCAGCAGGTCGTCGAGCCACTGCGTGCCGTCGCGGAAGGCCGCCGTGTGGGCGATGATCCCCAGGTGGCTGGGGCCGTGGCCGACCTCCTCCGGCATGCGGCGCAGGTCTGCGGCCGCCTCCGGGCCGGCTACCGCCAGGGCCGCTTTGAGACCGGCCAGGTTCCAGGCCTTGGAGGCGGAGGTCAGGGCGAAGCCGTTCTCACCGCCCGGCACGCCGAGGAACGGGGTGAACACCGCCCCCGGCAGCACCAGCGGGGCGTGGATCTCGTCGGAGACCACCCGCACACCGTGTTCGCGTGCCAGCGCCGCCACCGCCTCGAGCTCCGCACGGGTGTGCACGGTGCCGGTGGGGTTGTGCGGGTTGCTCATCAGGAAGGCGGCCCGCCGGCCGTGGCGCCGCGCCCGCGCGAAGGCCTCGTCCAGGGCGGCGAGGTCCATGCGGCCGTCGGGGCCGAGCGGCGCCTCGATCACCTCACGGCCGTCGTGGGCGACGAACGCGTAGAACGGCGGGTACACCGGCGAACAGACGACGACCGCGTCCCCGGGGCCCGTCACCAGGCGCAGCGTCTCGACGATGCCCAGCATGACGTCCGGCACGAGGGCCGTGTTCTCGACCCGCAGGCCGTCCCACTTCCACCGCTCGGCGGCGAATCCGGCCAGGGCCTCCGCATAGGCCGTCCCGTGCGGGTACCCCGTGTCGCCGAGGTCGACGGCCGCGCGCAGCGCCTCCGTCACGGCGGGCGCCAGGGGGACGTCCATCTCCGCCACCCACAGCGGGAGGACGTCCTCCGGGTGCACGCGCCACTTCATGCTGGTGCGCTGCCGGAGCTGCGCCAGCGGGAGCCGGACGAGCGGGTCCGTCCGTCCGGCGTCCGCGGCATCGGCGGGCGGCTCGTTCGTGGGTCCGGTCACGCGGTGCTCCCCTGCCCGGGTCTGTGGTGGCGGTGGCGCGCCTCACGGCGCCCCCTTCACCTTCCCCATGGGCCGGGTACGGAACACCCGGGCGGCCCGAGGACCGGTCAGGACTACTGCGCCGCCCCGTCCGGGACGAGGGTGCCCTGGTGGTAGTACATCCGCCAGCCGCAGCCGTCGTCCAGGCTGCGCCAGATCGAACTGTGCCGCGACCGCCGCGCACCGAGCACGGCCTCGTACGTCACGTGCACCAGCCCCGGCGCCAGCGCCGTCCCGGTCATTCCGACGGGCCGGTACTGCGGGCCCTCCTCGGTCGCCCCCGGCTTCTCGGGCAGCTCGGCGAGCATCGTCTTCCGGTCCCACCGCCGCCCCGAGGCCCCCACCTCCACGAACTCCGGGTCCAACAACCGCCCGGCCGACTCCCGCGACGCCCGGACCCGGGGCGTCATCAACGCCAACTCACCCGCGATCGCCGCTGCCACTCCGTCGTTCTCGTCACTCATCGGCCCATCCTGGCCGACACCGCCCCACCGCCCGCAACCGAATTGGCCCTCTTCCCGCAGTGGCTCGGAGGAACCGTCCGGCCGGAGATCCCGGCGGCGGGCTCCGGCTCTCGGGCTGCGGAGCGCTCGGCCGGGCGGGCGATGTCGGGCGCGGTGGCGGCCGCGGGTGCCGGGTGGTCGTGGCCGGGCCGGTTAGGTTTTCCCCTCGGGCCGTCGGCGGAGCGTGTCCGCCCGGCCGTGGCGCACCGACGGCGGCCGCGGCCCTCGGCGGCACCCCGGACCGGAAGCGGGGCTCCTGATGACCGACCGCCGTGCCTTCCCTGCCCTGCCCGCGCTCGGTGCGGACGAGTTCCGCGCGCTGCACGAGCGGGTCCGGCGTTCGGTGGGCGGCGGGGGTGCGGGGCGGGGTGCCCTGGAGCTGATCACGCCGGAGCGGGTGGTGGCGGCTGCGCGGGAGGTCCGTTCGGGGCGGCGGGTGAGTCTTGCGTCGCCGGTGGAGACCGTGCGCGGACCCGACAATCCGGAGCCGGCCGGGCACCGGATGACGGGGGCCGTGGCCGGGAGCGTCGGCGGCGGGCTGGACTTCGCCCGGGACCACTTCGACATGAACGTCCACGGCGATGCGGACAGCCACCTGGACGCCCTGTGCCATGTGGTGTGGCGCGGCACGCTGTTCGGCGGGACGAGCACGGACGGGCTCACGGCGGACGGTGCCGCGAAGCTGTCCGTGGCGCTGGCCGGTGACGGGATCGTGGGCCGCGGCGTGCTGCTGGACATCCCGCGGCTGCACGGCGTGCCCTGGCTGGAGCCGGGCGAGCAGGTCGGGGCGGCGGAGCTGGCGGCGGCCGAGGCCGCCCAGGGTGTCCGGGTGGGCGCCGGCGACCTGCTGTTCGTCCGGGTCGGGCACCGGCGGCGCAGGGACGAGCTCGGGCCGTGGCGGGCCGCGGAGGCACGGGCCGGGTTGCATCCGACGGCGGTGGAGTTCCTGGCCGACCGGCAGGTCGCGGTGCTCGGCAGCGACGGCAACAACGACGCCGCACCGAGTACGACCGAGGGCGTCGCCTTCCCCGTGCACGTGCTCGCCGTGCACGCGATGGGCCTGCACCTGCTGGACTACCTGCAGTTCGAGGACCTGGCACCGTTGTGCGAGCAGGAGCGCCGCTGGTCCTTCCTGTGCGTGATCGCCCCCCTGCGGCTGCCCGCGGCGACCGGCTCCCCCGTGAATCCCGTCGCCGTCCTCTGACCGTCCGTCACTCGGCGACGGGGTGGGCGAACCGGTCGGCGGAGATGCGGCGGCGGAAGACGTGGTAGGTCCAGCCCTGGTAGGCGAGCACCAGGGGGAAGAAGACGATGGCCACGACGCTGGTGACCTTCAGGGCGTACTCGCCGGCGGCGCTGTTGTGGACGGTCAGGTCGAAGGCGGAGTTCGTGGTGGAGACCATCAGCCGGGGGTAGAGGTCGACAAAGAGCCCCAGGACGGTGGTGGCGACGGCGGCGGTGGTGGCCGCGAAGGCCCGGCCGTCGTGGCCGCGGACCACCAGGAAGGCTGCGGCGATCACCGCCATCACCGCGAGGAGCTGGGGGATGTTCGGCAGCACGCCCTTGCCCGCGGTGGAGTGCGTCCAGGGCAGGAAGGCCAGCAGGACCGGCGCGGTGACCAGGGCGATCGGGCGGGCCAGCCCGGCGGCCCGGTCGCGGACGTCGCCGGTGGTCCTGAGGGTGATGAAGGTGGCGCCGTGCATCAGGCAGAGCAGGACGAAGGTGATGCCGGCGAAGACCGCGTAGCCCGAGAAGATGTCGCCGAGGTCGCCGGTGAACTCCTGGCTCCCGTCGATCGGAACGCCGTGCAGCAGGGCGCCGAGGGCGATGCCGAGGAGCAGCGGGACGAGGAGGCTTCCGCAGATCAGCAGAACGTCCCAGGTGCTGCGCCAGCGTGCGCTGTCGACCTTGCCGCGGAACTCGAAGGACACCCCGCGGACGATCAGGCCGACCAGCAGGACGACCAGGGCGGGGTAGTAGGAGGAGAACATGGTGGCGTACCAGCCGGGGAAGGCGGCGAACATGGCGGCGGCCGCGACGATCAGCCAGACCTCGTTGCCGTCCCACAGGGGGCCGATGGTGTTGAGGGCGGCCCGGCGGCCGGCCTCGTCGCGGGCGACGGCGGTGTGCAGCATGCCGACGCCGAGGTCGAAGCCCTCCAGGACGAAGAAGCCGGCCCACAGGACGGCGATGAGGATGAACCAGAAGGTGGCGAGGGCCATCGGGCGGTCCCAGGGGTGGCGTGGTGTCAGTAGGACAGCGCCGGTACGGGCGTGTCCTCGGCGGGCGGCGGTGCGAGTTCCTTGCGCGCGTAGCGGGTGATCAGGAAGGCGGCGACGACGGCCAGGACGGCGTACAGCAGGAAGAAGGCGATGAGGCTGGCGGCGACGGTGGCGGTGGAGACGGACGGGGAGACGCCGTTGCCGGTGAGCTGGATGCCCTGGACGATCCACGGCTGGCGGCCGCTCTCGGTGAGGAGCCAGCCCGCGGTGTTCATCAGGAACGGCAGCGGGGAGATCCAGACGGCGGCGCGGCAGAACCACTTGGCGGAGCTGAGCCGTTTGCGCCACAGCAGCCAGATCCCCCACAGGCCGACCAGCAGGACGACGACGGCGAGGTAGGCCATGACGCGCATCGACCAGTACTGGATGAAAACGTTGGGGACGTAGTCGCCGGGCCCGTACTGCTGCTCGTACTGGCTCTGGACGGCGTTCAGACCGAGGACCTGGCCGTTCCAGTGGTTGGTGGCCAGCAGGGACAGCAGGTGCGGGATTTCGATGATCTTCGTGGGGGTCTCGTCGTTCTTGCCGCCGCCGATCTGGAACAGCGAGAAGGAGCAGGGCTGGCAGGTGTCCCACTGGGCCTCGGCGGCGGCGATCTTCATGGGCTGGTACTTGCCCTCGGTGACGCCGAGTTCGCTGCCGACGAGCATGGCCACCATGATCACGGGGACGAGGACGGTCAGCGCGAGGCGGGCGGAGGCGTGGAAGGCGAGCGGGGCGGTGCCCTTGCGCAGCTGCCAGGCGGAGACGGCGAGCATCACGACGCAGCCGGTGACCAGTGAGGCGAGCAGGACGTGCAGGTAGCCGCGGAGGAAGACGGGGTTGGTGAAGAGCTTCCAGATGTCGTTGAGCTCCGGCCGGCCGGTGGACGGGTCGATGGTGTAGCCGACGGGGTGCTGCATCCAGGAGTTGGCGGCCATGATGAAGGCGGCGGACAGCACGCCGCCGAGGGCGACCATCCAGATGGTGGCCAGGTGGACGCGTTCGGGCAGCCGGTCCCAGCCGAACAGCCACAGGCCGAGGAAGGTCGACTCGAGGAAGAACGCGGCCAGGCCCTCCATGGCCAGCGGCGCGCCGAACACGTCGCCGACGGTGCGCGCGTAGGCCGACCAGTCCATGCCGAACTGGAACTCCTGGACGAGGCCGGTGACCACGCCCACCGCGATGCCGATCACCAGGATGGTGCCGAAGAAGCGGGTGAGCTGGAGGAGTTCGGGGCGTCCGGTGCGGTGCCAGGCGGTCTGCAGCAGTGCGGTCAGGAAGCCGAGCCCGATCGTGACCGGCACGAACAGGAAGTGGTAGATCGACGTCATGGCGAACTGCAGCCGTGCGAGATCCAACTGACTCATGCGGCTCCCATCGCGGACGTTCCGGCCCAGTGAAGCACCGGGCGGCCGCGCGGCCCGGCGGGACGCGGCGCCGCTGGTCCGAACGAGTGCCCGCAGCCCACCGGCCGGCGGGCTCGGCACGGATGCCCCCGGGGGTGCTCCGCGCCCTGAGGTGCCGCCCGACCGGGCGCGTTGTAGCTTGCACGTGACAGGCCTCCCGAGGGAGGGCCGCAGGCGCAGCATCCCGGCACCGGCCGACCCGCCGCCTGTGGGCGGGGCACGGGCGCGGACAGCACGGCCCGGGGCAGGCACCGACTCCCAGAATGGACACTCCGTGGCTGGCGAGCAGCACTACGACGTCGTGGTCATCGGCACCGGTGCGGGCGGCGGCACCCTGGCGCACCGCCTGGCGTCGACCGGCAAACGCATCCTGATGCTGGAACGCGGCGACTACCTCCCCCGCGAGCGGGACAACTGGAGTTCGACCGCGGTGTTCGTGAAGGGCCGCTACCGGGCCCCGGAGTACTGGTACGACAAGGACGGCAACGCCTTCCCGCCGGAGGTCAACTACTACGTCGGCGGGAACACCAAGTTCTACGGCGCGGCGCTGTTCCGGCTGCGGCCGGAGGACTTCCGGGAGATGCGCCACCACGGCGGGATCTCCCCGGCCTGGCCGATCGACTACGGCGACCTGGAGCCGTACTACAGCCGGGCCGAGCAGCTCTACCGGGTGCACGGGCGGCACGGCGAGGACCCGACCGGGGGCCCGGCGAGCGAGCAGTACCCGTTCCCGCCGGTCGAGCACGAGCCGCGCATCCAGCAGCTGAGCGACGACCTGGAGAAGCACGGCCTGCACCCCTTCCACCTGCCGATCGGCGTGGATCTGGTCCAGGACGCCGACGGGCGGGCGACGCACACCAGTGCCTGCATCCGCTGCGACCGGGTGGACGGCTTCCCCTGCCTGCTGGGGGCGAAGTCCGACGCCCAGGTGATCTGCGTGGACCCGGCGCTCGAGCACGACAACGTCACCCTGGTCACCGGTGCGAACGTGCGCACGCTGGAGACCGACCCCGCCGGACGCACCGTCACGGCCGTGGTCGCCGAGCTCGCCGACGGCAGTACGGCGCGCTTCTCCGGCGACGTGGTGGTGGTCTCCTGCGGCGCCGTCAACTCGGCCCTGCTGCTGCTGCGGTCCGCGAACGACCGGCATCCGGACGGCCTGGCCAACAGCTCGGGCGTGGTCGGCCGCCACTACATGCGGCACAACAACCTGGCGCTGATGGCGGTGTCCAAGGAGCCCAATCCGACGGCCTTCCAGAAGACGCTGGCACTGCACGACTGGTACCTGGGCGCGGACGACTGGGACTATCCGCTGGGCGGCATCCAGATGCTCGGCAAGTCCGACGCCGAGCAGATCCACGGCGAGGCGCCGCGCTGGGCCGGTGCGGTCTCCCCCGACATGCCGTTCGAGGTGCTCGCGCACCACGCGGTGGACTTCTGGCTGTGCGGCGAGGACCTGCCGGACCCGGACAACCGGGTCACCCTGGACGCCGACGGCAACGTGCGCCTCACGCTCGACGAGAAGAACAACACGGCGGGGCTGAAGCGGCTGCGGCACAAGCTCCAGGGGATGCTCGGCCGGCTCGGCATGCACGAGCACCACCTGCTGCCGCACAGCATCTACCTGCACAAGGGCATGCCCATCGGGGCCACCGCCCACCAGGCCGGCACCGTCCGGTTCGGCACCGACCCGGCGAGTTCCGCACTGGACGTCGACTGCAAGGCCCACGACCTGGACAACCTGTACGTCGTCGACACGGCCTTCTTCCCGAGCATCGGCGCGGTCAACCCGTCCCTGACGGCGATCGCCAACGCCCTGCGGGTCGGCGACCGGATCGCCGACCGGCTGCGCTGACCGTCCATCGGACGGCCGACCCGTCCACTCCACAGGAGGAGCGGAGATGACGACACGACAGACGGACGCCCTGGTGATCTTCGGTGCGACCGGGGACCTCGCCAAGCTCGAGACCTTCCCCGCCCTGGTCGGGCTCGTCGAGCGCGGTGTGCTCGACGTCCCGGTGGTGGGCGTCGCCAAGGCCGGCTGGGGGCTGGAGCAGTTCCGGGCCTACGCCAGGGCCTCGCTCACGCTCAACGGCATGGACCCGGACAGCACAGCGGCGACCAAGCTGATGGGCCTGCTGCGCTACGTCGACGGCGACCTCGACGACGACGCCACGTACGCCGCGATGTCCGAGGCCATGGGCACCGGGCAGCGGTCGCTGTTCTACCTGGAGGTGCCGCCGCCGCTGTTCGGCCGGATCGCCCGCGGCATCGCCTCGGTCGGCCGGGCCGAGGACGCCGGCATCATGGTCGAGAAGCCCTTCGGCACGGACCTCGAGAGCGCCCGCGAGCTGAACGCCACCATGCACCGGTACTTCGCGGAGGACTCGATCTACCGCGTCGACCACTGGCTGGGCCTCGACCCGGTGGAGAACGTGCTGTTCGCCCGGTTCGCGAACTCGGTGATCGAGCCGCTGCTCAACCGCACCCACGTCGAGAGCATCCAGATCACCATGGCGGAGGCCTTCGACGTGTCCGACCGCGGCCGGTTCTACGACCGCACCGGCGCCGTGCGGGACGTCGTCCAGAACCACATGCTGCAGGTGCTGGCCACCGTGCTCGCCGACCCGCCGGCCGGCCAGGGCCTGCAGGCGTGGCGCGACTCCAAGGCGCACATCGTCTCCTCGCTGCGCCCGCTCACCCCCGAGCACATCGTGCGCGGCCAGTACGAGGGGTACCGGGACGTCGAGGGCGTGGCCCCGGACTCCGAGGTCGAGACGTACGCGGCGATCCGGCTCGCCTGCGATTCGTGGCGGTGGGCGGACGTGCCGATCGCCATCCGGGCCGGCAAGTGCATGCCGGTGACGGCCACCGAGGTGAGCATCCGGTTCCGCCGCGCGCCGCACGACGTGTTCGGCCTGCGGCCGGCGCCGGCCACCAACACCCTGCGCTTCCGGGTCTGGCCGGAGACCCAGGTGGCGCTGACCCTCGCCGGCAAGAAGCCCGGCGGCGGGTGGGAGGCCAAGCACGAGGAGCTGTCCTTCAGCGAGCTGCCCGGCTCGGACATGCGGCCCTACGACCGGCTGATCGGTGCCGCCCTCGACGGCGACCGGTGGCTGTTCGCCCGGCAGGACACCGTCGAGGCGGCGTGGCGGGTGGTCGACCCGGTGCTCGGCGATGCGGTGCCCGTCCACCCGTACGTCAAGGGCACCTGGGGGCCCAAGGAGGCCGACGCCCTGCTGCCGAACGGCGACGTCTGGCAGGACCCGGCGGGCTGACCGCACAGCGGCCGCCTGCAAGGCGTGGGCCGGCCACCCGTCCGCGGTGGACGGGTGGCCGGCCGGTGTCATGCGCCGCGCAGCAGGCGGGTGACCGCGAGCGGGTCCTCCCCCAGGGCCACCAGGCGCTCGCCGAGGCGCCTGATCTGCGCGTCCTTCTCGTTGTCGAGGGCGGCCACGTTCGCCAGCGCGGTGCGGGCGCCGTGCTCGGCCCCGCCCTCGAACACCCGTCGTACGAACTCCCGGGCCGCGCCGCGGTCCAGGCCTCCGGTCAGGGCGAGCAGCTCGTCGACGTAGATCTCGGCGGATTCGAACTCCATGACTTCATCAAACCGCCGGGGCAGCGCCGACGCACCGCGGGCGGCCGATCGTCACAGCGGTGTTCCGGCCGTCACGACACCGCCGGGAACGGATCGGCGTCGGGCTTGAGGACCTGCCCCGGCTTCGGCGCGGCCCGGTCCACCAGGTAGGAGGTCACCAGGGCGCTCAGCGCCTTGCTGCGGCCGACGGCGCAGTGCTCCACCACGTCGACGGTGACCAGGACGGCATTGCCGAGCTCCTGCTGCATGCGCTGCGCGAACTTGTACTGGGTCGCCGGGTCGAAGGTGTTGCCGATGACCATCACCGGGGTGGCGGTCCTCTTGTTCCACGGCCCGGTGTACCGCTCCGACCACAGCGCCGGAGCGGGCCAGGTCGCGCACGGCGGCGCGTCGAAGGCCTGGTAGCGGCCGAAGGTCGGCGACTCCTTCTCCCACGCCTTCGCCACCAGCGGGAAGAGCCGGGGCGCCGGCGGGTACGGCTTGTCCTGGCAGTTGACGGCGTAGTAGGAGTCGTCGGCGCTGTACGGCGTGTCCGCCGGGGCCTCGCGGAGCGCCGCCGGGGCGGGCCGGGCGAGCAGGTCCGCCTCGTCCGCGGAGGGCGCGGCGAGGCTCGGCTGCGGGTTGATCGCCAGGTGCAGCGCCTGCAGCGAGCGGGCCAGCGGCGCCTGGCGGCTCTGGGCGTACAGCGCGTTGGCGACCTGGCTGGTGAAGGTGGACAGCGTGACGGTGGCGCCGCCCGGCAGGGTGACGGCGTTGGTCCGCAGGTGGTCGCGGAGCGCGTCGAACTTGCCGCGGGTGTCCTTGTCGGCGAAGGCGCAGCGCGGGGCGCCCGCGGTCTGGCAGCGCCTCAGGTACTCGTCCAGGGCGAGTTCGAAGCCCTGGGCGCGCTGCCGGTCGTACTCCAGGCCGTTGTGCAGGCGCAGCTGCGGGTCGACGTTGCCGTCGATGATCACTGCGCGGACCTTGTCCGGGTACATGTTGGCGTAGGTGGAGCCGATCAGCGTGCCGTAGGAGAAGCCGGCGAAGGTGAGCTTGGCGTCGCCGACGCCCTGCCGCATCCGGTCGAGGTCACGGACCACGTTCATGGTGGACATGTGCTTGACGAGCTCGCCGGCGTTGCGGGCGCAGGCGTCGGTGTAGTCCTTGTCGGCGGCGAGGGTGCCGTCGATCTCGGCCCGGGTGGTCGGCACGCCGGTCATCCGGTCGAAGACCGCGTTGGCCTCCTCGTCGGTGGTGAAGCACTTGAGCGGGTTGCTCAGGGCCACGCCGCGCGGGTCGAAGCCGATCAGGTCGAAGCTGTCGGTGACGCGGGGTTCGAAGCGGGTGGTGGTCGCCCACAGGTAGCCGCTGCCGCCCGGGCCGCCGGGGTTGAGGAAGAGGGAGCCGATCCGCTTGGCCGGGTCCCCGGCGCGGCGGCGCATCATCGCGATGCCGATCGTCTCGCCGGACGGCTTCGCGTAGTCGAGCGGGACGGGGTAGACGGCGCAGTCGTAGATCTTCGGATCCGGCTTGGACGGATCCGGGTTGCACGGCTTCCAGTCGACCGGCTGCACCTTGGCCGCCTGGGCGGCTGACGGTGCGGCGGGCGGTGCGGCCGAAGCCGCGGCGGCGGTGCCGGCGACAAGGGTGAAAGCGCTGGTCACAGCCACTGCGAGGGTCGAAAAGCGTAACAAGGGGCCTCCCGGTGTCGGCAAACCCGCTCAGCGTGCCAGTCGGCGGCCGATATGGGAAGACTTGTACACGCCAAGAGTTTTCGGACGGGTCTTCCGGGGCGTGCGCGGCCTGACGGGTCGTCGGTGCGGCTGCGACGGTTCGGGGGTGCGCGCCGGCGGGATCGTGCGTTCGGGCGGGGGCGGTCGGCCGATCCGTGCGGATCACGGGGCGGGCGCGGCCGCAGGAGGACCATTCGAGGACCGTCTACCCAGGAGGAGTGGCCATGTCGGCTCCCGTTCACCCGTCCGCGCTGCGCGAGTCCGCCGAAAGGCTGCGACCGGGCCTGGTCGAGCTTCGGCGGGCCCTGCACCGGGAGCCCGAGATCGGGCTCGACCTGCCGCTGACCCGCGCCCGGGTGCTGGAGGCGCTCGACGGCCTGCCGCTGGAGATCACCCTCGGCGAGAAGCTCTCCTCGGTCACCGCGGTGCTGAGAGGCGGCCGGCCCGGCCCGGCCGTCCTGCTGCGCGCCGACCTGGACGCACTGCCGGTGCAGGAGGCCACCGCACTGCCGTACGCCTCGCAGGTGCCCGGGGCGATGCACGCCTGCGGCCACGACCTGCACACCGCGGCCCTGGTCGGCGCGGCCCGGCTGCTCGCCGAACGGCGGGAGGAGCTCGCGGGCAGCGTGGTGTTCATGTTCCAGCCCGGCGAGGAGGGCGGGGGCGGTGCCGCGCTGATGGTCGAGGAAGGCGTGCTGGACGCGGCCGGCGAGCGGGTCGCGGCGGCGTACGCGCTGCACGTGGGCGCGGCACTGCTGCCGAGCGGCTGGGTGGCGACCCGACCGGGCCCGATCATGGCGGCCTCCGACGCCCTCCGGGTGACCGTTCGCGGCCGCGGCGGCCACGGGTCGAGCCCGCACCTGGCGCTGGACCCCGTCCCGGCGGCCTGCGAAGCGGTGCTCGCCCTGCAGACCATGACGACCCGCCGGTTCGACGCCTTCGACCCGGTGGTGCTCACCGTCGGCACCTTCCACGCCGGCACCGTGGAGAACGTCATCCCCGACGAGGCGGTGTTCGGCGCGACCGTCCGCTCCTTCTCCCCCGAGGCGCGGGCCCTGGTCGCCGAGGAGGCCGTCCGGGTCGTCCGGGGCATCGGCGAGGCCCACGGCATGACCGTCGACACCGTCCTCGAACCGGGCTACCCGGTGACCGTCAACGACCCGGCGGAGGCGGCGTTCGCCGCCGCCACCGCACGGCAACTGCTCGGCGAGGACCGGTACGTCGAGATGCCGCGCCCGATCGCCGGCTCCGAGGACTTCGGAGTCCTGGCCCAGCTGGTGCCCTCGGCCTACCTGATGCTCGGCACCTGCCCGCCCGGCCGGGACCCGTTCACGGCCGCCTACAACCACTCCGCCGAGGCCGAGTTCGACGACGCGGTCCTGCCCGACGCGGCCGCCCTGCTGGCCGCCCTCGCCCTCGGCCGCCTCACCCGCGGCTGAGCCGGCCCCGTCGGGTCACCCGATCGCCCTCGGGGTGGGCCAGGGGTCGATGGGGACGTAGCCGCATGAGCGGCCGTCCGGGGTGAGGAGACGGCCGACCAGCTTGACCGTACGGAGGGTCACCATCCGGTCGCGGACCCGCAGGTCGGGGAAGCGGCCGGTCAACTCCTCCTCCAGCCGGCGGAGTTCCGACGTGCGGTGGACGACCAGGTAGAGCGCCAGGTTGGCCGGTCCGACCGTCACCGCGCACATCCGCGCCTGCGGAAGGCCCGCCAGCCACCCGGTGGCCTCCTCCAGTCGGCCCGCCGGCGCCTCCAGCCAGAGCATGGCGCCGAGCGGATGCCCGGTGACCCGCGGCGAGGCGTCGCACCGCAGCACCATCCGCCCGGAGTCCCGCAGTTCGGCCAGCCGCCGGCGCACCGTGGAGGCCGGCAGGCCGGTCCGTTCGGCGAGTTCGGCGTACGGCATCCGGCCGTCCCCGCCGAGCGCCTGCATCAGTGCGAGGTCCTCCTCGATCTGCCGGGAGGCGGGCGCGCTCCGCGGTGCGGCCGGCTGTTCGGCGATCGCCCGGCGCTGTTCGGCGTCCAGTGCGCCGTCGCTCCACCGGCTGCCCTCCCGGACGGTCCGTTCCACCAGCGAGGTGCGGGTCCGCTCGACGCCGGGCACCGCCGACACCTGTTCCAGCAGGTATCCGGCGAGCCCCGCCCGGTCCCCCGCGCCGACGGTGAGCAGCAGGTCGGCGCCGCCGGTGACCACCTCGATCGACGCCACCTGCGGGTGCCCGGCCAGTGCGGCCGCCACCTCGGCGACCCGGCCGGCCCGGCACTCCACCTCCACGAGTGCGGTCAGCCCGCGGCCGATCCGGTCCGCCGACGGGTAGCAGGTCACCCAGGCGTCGCCGTCCGCCTCCAGCCGTGCCCAGCGCCGGGAGAGGGTGGCCGGGTCCACGCCGAGCGGGCCGGCCAGCTTGGACCACGGCGCCCGCGGGTCCATCCGCAGGGCGTCCACCAGGGCCAGGTCCAGCTCGTCGTTCATGGCCGATCCTTGCGCGGAGAGGTCCGCAGATGCGAAATCGTGCGGTTCGGGTTCGTAGCGCCCCAGGTTAGCCATCCTTGCGGCCACCCCCAACGCCCTCCGGCCCCCAACGGATGTGTGCCCATGACCCAGACCGTCCCCGCCGCGGTCCACCCCGCCCGGGCTGCGGCCCGCGCGACCGTCCCCCTGCTCGTGCTGGTGGAGTTCGCCAGCGGAGTGCTGCAGGGCGGCTTCCCGATCCTGCTGCCCCGCCTGGGCGAGCAGCTCCACCTCGACGCCGGCGACCTGAGCCTCACCCTCGGTGTCGAGTTCCTGGTCTCCGGTGTCGCCGTGCCGCTGACCTCGCGCCTCGGCGACCTGCACGGCCACCGGCTGCTGCTGCGGATCACCGTCCTGCTCACCCTGCTCGGCGCGCTGTGCACCGCCGTCGCCCCGGATCTGCCGATGCTGCTGCTCGGCCGCGCCCTGTCGGGCTTCCTCGCCTGCTGGCTGCCGCTGGAGTTCGCGATCCTGCGCGACGACCTGGGCGAGGAGCGCGGCGGCCGGGCGGTCGGACCGCTGGTCGGCTCGCTGACCGTCGGATCGACGCTCGGCGCCCTCGCCGTCGGCGGTCTCGGCACCGGCGACTCCGCCACCCGCCCGCTGCTGTGGGGCCTCGCGGTGCTGCCGCTGCTGGCGCTGCCGGTGGTGTGGCGGTTCGTGCCCGACTCGCGGACCCGGGCGGACGGGCGGACCGACTGGGCGGGCGCCGTCCTGCTGTCCCTGGGCCTGACCCTGCTGCTGGCCGGCCTCGGCGGCAGCGCCGTCCTGCCCGGCGCGGCCGCCGCCCTGCTGCTCGTCCTCGGCCCGGTGCTGCTCGCCCTGTTCGTCCGCCACGAGCTGCGCACCGACCGGCCGATGGTGGACGTCCGGCTGCTCTCCCGGCGTGCCACCGCGCCGGTCTTCGCCCTGAGCTTCCTGCTCGGCTGCGCACTGTACGGCGCCCAGGGCCCGACGCTGGCCTTCGAGGCCGCCGACCCGGCCGAGACGGGCTACGGCCTCGACGCCGCACCGCTGCAGCTCGGCCTGCTGTACCTGCCGCAGACGGTCGCCGCCATGCTCGGCGCGGTCACCGCCGACCGCCTCGCCCGCCGGTACGGCGCCGCCGCGGTCCTCGCGTCCGGCTTCGCGCTGTGCGCCGCCGGGTACGCCGCGATCGCCCTCGGCCACCACGCGTACTGGCAGTTCGCCGTACCGGGTGCGGTCTGCGGGTACGGCGCCGGCCTGGGTCTCAGCCTGCTCCCCGGCCTGCTGATGCGGCGTCTGCCGCGCGACCAGACCGGCATCGGTACCGGCGTCTACAACACCCTCAAGTCCCTGGCGGGTGCCGCCGCCGGCGCGGGGGCGGCAGCCGTCCTGGACCATCTGCTGCTGCGTCCGGCCGTACCGCAGGAGGGCGCCTACACCGCCGTCTGGACGGCCTGCGCCCTCGCCTGCGCACTCGGCACACCGATCGCCCTCGCGCTGCGCGAGGGCCGCGGGTGAGAACCTGCGGCTCAGTCCGGTTCGGCCGGGCGGCAGTACCGGCGGATCAGCTCCTCGTGACCCGGGAATCGTTCCAGCAGGTCGTCGACCCGGCCGAGGGTCATGTCGGCGTAGTCGAAGCCGGGCGCGACCGCCTCGCTGATCAGCCCGTGGTCCCCGGCCTCCAGGTGGGAGGCCTTCCAGACGCCGCCCGGCACGGCGAGCACGAGGTGCTGGCCCCGGCCGGGGTCCTGGCCGAGAACGGCGGTCTCCCGGCGGCCGTCCGGGTGGATCAGGTGGTAGGTGATCGGGTCGCCGTGGTGGTGGAAGTGCAGGATGTCGGACCGGTTGAGGTGCCAGTGCCCGATCGGCGACCAGTGGGTCAGCAGGTAGTGGATGGAGGTGAGGGTGTAGCGCTCGCCGTACGGCGTGGCGACCATGGCACGGTGGTCGGCCTGGAAGGTGCGCCGGAAGTACCCGCCCTCGACGTGCGCTTCCAGGCCCAGCGCCTCGATCCACTGATGCGCCGTCGGCATCGCGTCCTCCTCCTCGGTCGGTGGTTCGATTCTGCAGGCCCGGCGGCGCCGGCGGTCACCGGGCCCGGGCCGGGCGGGGCGCGGCGGCGAGGGCCGCGGCCGAGTTGGCGGCGACGATCGCCGCGATCGCCAGCCAGTCGACGAGCGGCAGGCGCTGGCCGAGCACGGCCCACCCCACCAGGGCCGCCATCACCGGATGGACGCTCATGAAGACGCCGAAGAAGTGCGCGGGCACCGTGCGCAGCGCCAGCATGTCGGCCAGGAACGGCACCGCGGACGACAGCACCCCGGCCGCCGCGGCGGCCCCCCCCGCCCCCGCCGGGGGGCGGGGGGGGGGGGAGGCCACGCCGCCCCCCCCGCCCGG